>CANPOY010000005.1 GCA_947575805.1 uncultured Lachnospiraceae bacterium | reverse complement strand
AGCAACTTGATTTTTTTAGCCACAAATGTTACAAAAAAGCTTGACCACTACAATCCCTCCTGTCTTCCTGTGGCTCGTGCCTCCAGTCTGCCGGCCCTGTTCGCGGCAAGTCTGTCTGCCAGACTGCCCCCTCTCCCCAGCTGCCGATGTATCTGTGCGATGTCCCGGTATCGTTCTTCCCGTTGTGCCTTGTGACTGTCAGACACGGATACACGGCTCTCTGCCGGTGTCCCTTCCGTACTCCCTTCCCCGGAACTGCCTCCGATGACTCGCAGTCCCACCTTCCGCAGCAGCTCCAATGCCTCTTTTTCATACGCCGGATCCTTCTCCATATCGGCAATGGCTTTTTCCAACCTATCCCCCGCCGCTTTCTGCAGAGCATCGGAAAATTTAGCATAGGAAGCCGCGGGATACAGTGAACCTGCCTGGCCCGGGAAATTGTCATACGTACCGGTCAGACCATAAAGGCCGCTCAGGCCGCCGGCTCCGTATAAATTATTTGAACCATGCAAACCACCCAACCCATATAACAGCGATAAGTCCACCTGAAATCACCCCTTTCTGTACAGGAGATCGGCAGACAAACGAAATCACTGTTGCTTTCTGTCATCAAACCCCTCCGAAATGTTACAAACCCTTATCAGCGCTTTCATTCTTAAGCATCACTGTCAATGTATAGACTTTTCCCTCCGCCTGCCAGTCCACGCCTCCATGATATTTCATGGCCGTAGACTTAATACTCTGCAGGCCGATACCATGCAGGCTGCTCTCCTTCTTCATCGTGTCCGGGAATTCCTGCCCTGCATGACACAGCAGTCTTCCGTCGAAACTGTTGACAATCTCCAAAAAGAAGCAGGAAGCCCGCATCATCGTACTCACCCGGATCCACCGACAGCCTTGTGTATCTTTCTCTGCCGCCCCCGGGCCGTTTTCCGATTCCGAAAGTCGCTCACAGGCTTCGATGGCGTTGTCCAGCCCGTTTCCCAGAATCAGGCTTAAATCCATGGGGCGAATCTTCAGATCCGGGGGGACAAGCAGTTCCTCCGCCTGAAACAGGATACCCGGCACTCTTTCCTGCATCTCATGAAGCTTGATTCCCAGCAGGGTATCCAACACGGCGCTGCCTGTCCTGAAGGGGAAATCCAGCTTCGTCAGTGTATTGTTCATCTGTGCCAGATAGGCCTGCAGCTCTTCCCGTCCCCCTGAGTGTACGGCCAGCTCCGTCACTACCGCCATCTGATTCTTCATATCATGCCGCATGGCCCTCACCCCGGCATACACCCGTTCCGTTTCCTTCAGGTGCACCTCCATGCTCTCCATCTGCCGTTCTAATATGGCGCTTCTGTTTTTTTCTTCATGCAGATCTCTGAGCTCGCAAAAAAATCTTGCGCTGTAAAGAACGGAACACAGACATAAAACGAGCAGAAGCGGCACCAATCCCATCAGCAGGGGATACCTGTCATACAGAAAGCTGGGTATATTCCCTTCCACCGTCACCAGTATGATCCTCAGCAGCGCACAAAACACCGTTGCCGTACAGCCCGGCAGCAGCAGGAATCTAAGTTCTGCCCCGTTAAACTCCCGAATTCTGCCCCGAAAGGCTCCGTTTACGTGCTGCAGCGTCCATCTCAGACAAATCAAAAACGCCGCATTCATCATAATCTGCATCAGGCAGGAATGTATCCAGACCAGCCGCAGATATCTGTTCAGATCGAATACGCGCCCCTCCTCCACCATACGGCAGCCCCAGTCATACAGCCAGGTTTCCAGGGGAGTCAGGGCATGGGCCATGAACCTGCTGATCTCACTGGCCGCGGTAAAAGTCACAAACGAAAAAAGCAGCGCTCCCCGCCTGCCCTCATAAAAAACACACAAAAATACAAACAGGGCTCCATAGAGCAATGCCGTCCGCAGAAGCATGTATGCCGTGTTGTAATTTGTCACCGTGAACAGGCCAAACAGCCACTTCCCCGCAAACCAGAAGCACCACATAGGCCACCCGTTCCGCCAGATTTCCTTCCGGCCTTCCGGGGGCGTCTTTGCCCCGGCTCCGCCTTCCCGCCTGCAGGAATGCCTTTTCAGCGTCAGAAAGCTCCCGCAGAACCTGCTGAGACACCCGCTCCAAAAGGAATAGACTATAATGTCCATCACTGTCAGCAGTACGTTATACACGGACAATTCCTCCTTCTTTTAAGAAACGCATATAGATCTTTACAAACTCCGTGTACTTGTCCCGAGCCATGAAGGCTGTCTCTCCTCCCTGCAGAAGAATCCTGTCCGGCTCATATTCCGAAACATGAGCCAGATTCACCAGATAACCCCTGTGGCATCTGTAAAAACCGCTGCCCAGCTGCTCTTCCAGACTGTTCATCGTCGCATAGACCGTGACACATTCCCTCACCGTATGGATGTCCACCTTGCGGCCGCGGCTCTCTACATAAAGTATGTCCTGTTTTCGCAGCATAAAGCTGCGGTTTCTGGTGCGGAAAAACAGCTGCTCCGCCTCCTCCCGTACTCTCTTTTCAACTTCCCGGCAGGCACGCTCAAAAACCCTGCGGAACTTTTCCTCGGATACAGGTTTTATCAGGTAATGAAACGCCGACACGTCAAAGGCTTCAAAAACATACTCCTTTAAGGCCGTCACAAATATCAGCACCGCATTTTCGTCCTTCATGCGCAGCGCCCTGGCCGTCTCAATCCCACTCATCCCCTCCATCTGAATATCCATCAGGACAATCTGAAAACGCTGCCGGGATTGCAGCATCTGCCTTCCCGACTCAAACAGGAACACCTCACAGTCAGGCCTTTGCCGCAGCACCAGCCTTTTCAGCCGGCCGCAAATCTCCTTTTCATCATCACATATGGCAATTTTCATAATTTCCTTCTTTGTTTGCTTATTTTCCATCTTTATTTACTTATTTCGGCATGTTATAAAAAATTGTTTCCCTCATGTCACGAAATACGGCAGAAAATGTTACCAATTTCTCCATCGCATTTCTGCAGGGAATGCCCGTGTCATGTGAGAAAACTCTTGTTCTCTTTCATTTTTTCCAGTATACTGTTATATATGACGAGCAACGCAATAAGTTCATTACGGAGGATACTGTTATGTTTTACGACAATAAGATCTGGATCGGAGACTCGGACGGTGAAAGGGTGTGCATTCTGCCCCGGATGGCAAACCGCCACGGCCTGATCGCAGGCGCTACGGGCACAGGAAAGACCGTCACCCTGAAGGTACTGGCCGAATCCTTCAGCGACGCGGGCGTTCCCGTCTTTATGGCGGACGTCAAGGGAGACCTGGCCGGCATGTGCCGTCCCGGAAAGAACAATGATGAGCTGCAGGGACGGATTCGCGGCTTCGGGCTGGACAAATGCGGTTTTCGCTTCCAGGACTATCCCAGCGTATTCTGGGATGTGTACGGCAGAATGGGAATCCCCCTCCGCACCACAGTCTCGGAGATGGGGCCTATCCTGCTTGGCAGGCTTATGAATCTGAGCCCCGCTCAGACTGACGTGCTGAACATTACCTTTAAAATTGCCGACGACAATGACCTGCTGCTCATTGACACCAAGGATCTGAAGGCCATGCTGCAGTACATCGGGGAGAACGCCGCCGATTACAGCATGGAATACGGCAATATTCCCAAGGCCAGCGTAACCACTATCATCCGCCACGTGGTAGCCCTGGAATCTCAGGGAGCGGAAGAATTCTTTATGGAACCCGCGCTGAATATTGCCGATTGGTTCAGCACCGGCTCCGGCGGCAGGGGCACCATCAATATACTGGACTGCAGGGAGCTGGTAAACGATCCCACCATGTACTCCATTTTCCTGCTCTGGATGCTTTCCGAGCTCTTTGAGACACTGCCGGAAATCGGCGACCCCGAAAAGCCCCGCATTGTGTTCTTCTTTGATGAAGCACATCTGCTTTTTGAAAACGTATCCAAAACCCTGAAGGAAAAAATTGAGCAGATCGTAAAGCTGATCCGCTCCCGGGGCGTGGGCATCTACTTTATCACCCAGGCTCCCAAGGATATTCCCGACGGCGTTTTAAGCCAGTTGGGCAATAAGATCCAGCACGCCCTGCGCGCATACACTCCTGCGGACGAAAAGGGCATCAAGGCTGCGGCTGCCTCCTTCCGCACCAATCCGGAATTTGATACCAAAACAGTCCTTTCTCAGCTGGGTACCGGGGAGGCTCTGATCTCCGTGCTGGACGAGGATGGCATCCCTACCGTAGTAAAGCATTGCAATATACTGCCGCCCCAGAGCCTTATGGGTCCTATTAGCGACGAGGAAAAGCTCCGGGAAGTCAAGACAAGTAATCTTTATCTGAAATATAAAGATGCCCACGATCCGGACAGTGCCTATGAATTTCTGCAGCGGAAGCGGCTGGATGAGGCAGAAGCGCTGGAACAGCAGAAGCAAAGCGAAGCTGCGGCAAAAGCTGCCGAGAAAGAACGGGCCGCGGCGGAAAAGGCTGCCAAAAAGGAAGCGGAGCGGAAACAGCGGGCCGTGAAATCCGGCATCCGGAGTGTTGCCAATACTGCCGGAGGCACCATCGGCCGGGAGGTGGGGAACAGCCTTGGAAAGAGCCTGGGCGGCTCCTTCGGCAAGAAGCTGGGCGGAAATCTGGGTGCTTCCCTGGGACGCAGTATCCTGGGCACCTTGTTCAAGTAAAAGGCAGGCTTCGCATCCTGAATACACGCGCCTGACAGCGCAGTTTCTTATAAGATAAAACGCAGCCGTACGCGAAACCTCAATATGACGGTTTCGTGTACGGCTGTTTTTGTTTTGCCCTGCAGCGTAAAAAATAACGAAAACTTCCTGCCTGTCACAGCTCTGCATATTTCTTCAGAATAAATTCCTTCGCCTGCTGATTGTTCTCAGGCTTCGTATCCTCCAGGGTGGCATGGATGAACGGCTTCCTCTCCTTCATAAATCTCAGGATCTCCGTGTAATCCATCTCCCCCAGACCGCAGCCCACCGAGATCATCTTCCCGTTCTCAATCCGGAAATCCTTCAGATGCACCATGGCAATATCAGGCCCTAAAAGGTCGATGGCCTCCCGGAAAACCTGCTCCCGTTCCTGATAGTTTGCCATATCCAGCAGATTCACGGGATCAAAGATGACCTGGAGGTTGGGGGAATGAATCTCGTCCAGCACCCTCCTGGCACGCCCGGGGTTACAGACAATGTGGCGAAACACCGGCTCAATGGCAAATACCACCCCCATGCTCTCCGCATAAGCCACAATGGGCTTCAGCCGTTCAATAAACAGTTGCAGGGCCTCTTCCGTCCCGCACTCCGGAGTAAAGGCATAAGCCGTGTTGGGCGCTCCGGTCTCCGTCCCCACCACACCGCAGCCCAGCCAGGAAGCGAAACGAATATGGGCCATGTAGCGGTGCATCGTTTTCTCCAGCTCTTCCCGGTCAGGCGTGGCCAGATTCAGATAGCACCCCAACACGGCAATGTCTACTTGATTCCCGGCAAACACGTTCCTGATGTACATGGCAAGTCCCGGCGTCAGCGCTTCATCCGTAGTAGGGAACTCGTCGATAAACTTTGCCAGGGCCAGATGCCCGCAGGCAAATCCCCCCGCATGAACCGCCGCCACCCGCTCCTCAAAGGGCAGCTTCTGTACGTCGTGTAATCTGATTCCTAACTGCATCCTCTATGCCTCCTATATTCCTGCGGGCAGCAGGCCGGGCAGTGATACCCCGTAACCTGCTGCCCGCCATCTGGCTTACAGCATTTCATCGACACCCTCTGTCTCGTAAGCCTCTCCGTCCTGTCCCTCGATCACCACATGGTCCAGCGTCAGCTTCGACACGTTCCTGGCATAAAGCCCTCTCCTGCTGCTCCTGGGCACGCCCACCGACATGGCCGGCACATCACACTTGGGAGCCTCCGCATAGCTGACGGAAATGTTGCGCATAACGATCTCCTGGATCTTCTGCTCCGGCAGCCCGTCGAAATAGGCCGCCGCCACATGACAGTTGGTACATTTCATATCTTCAAACACCAGCTTTCTGATGGAAGGCGTCCTGTCGTCTACAGGATAGGGTTCCCTGGACTGCACATAGGATGTCCTGCCGTCAGGATCACAGAAATAAAAAGAATTTACCACCAGCGGCGTCATCACGTGGTCAAGCTCCAGCCGCCGGAATATAATGTTGTCCAGAACCGCATCCTTTCCTCTGCCCCGCCTGGTCTTAACCCGCAGTCCTCTGTCCGTATGCCGGAAAATACAGTCTTCCACGGTCAGGTTCAGCACGCCGCCTGCCATTTCACTGCCTACCGTTACCGCTCCGTGCCCATTCTCCATCAGGCACTGGCGGATCCGTATATTTTCGGATGGGGTTTTATACTTTCTGCCCATATAAATCTTTCCGCTCTTGACGGCAATGCAGTCGTCCCCCAGGGAAAAACGGACACCCAGAATCTCCACATTTCTGCAGGATTCCGGATCACATCCGTCCGTATTGGGGGAATCCGCCGGATTCAGCACATTCAGGTCAATAAATTTCAAGTCCTCACTGAAATAAGGATGGAGCGTCCAGGCGGGCGAATTACAGCAGGTCACCCCCTGAAGCGTCACATTTCTGCAGTCATTGATAAAGAAAAGCCTGGGACGGAACACATCCTTGTAGTCCTTGGGATTCATCCACCAGTTCTCCCGGGAGGCGTTGCCGTTGACAGTCCCCCGTCCGTAAATAACCACGTCCTCCACGCCCACACCGCAGATGATCCCCGTGTACATGGGCAGGGGATTTCCCTCCCAGCTGCCTAAATGATATTCCCCGCTCCCGTCAAAACTCTCGATCACCCCGGGAAACACAGGAAATTTATCCGGTTCCGTAAATGCCTTCAGTTCCGCTCCCTCCGACAGCTCGATCCTGATATGGCTCTTTAAAAACAGGCTGGTAATCCGATAGGTGCCGGCAGGTATCAGCACCCTGCTGTCCTTCGGACAGGCCATAATCGCCGCCTGAATGGCATGGGTATCGTCCTGAACCCCGTCCCCCGCCGCGCCGAACCGCCGCACATCCAGGGTGACATATTCGTGAGCCGTCCTGAAATGTACACTGCCCTTTCTGACTGCTCCCGCAAAGACCTCCGCCTCATACTCACAATCCGGCTTTAAGTCGTACAGGGAGACAATGGTCCTCCCTGTTGTAACCGCCTCCCGGCCGTTTAACAGTATACGGTATTCCTCCCTGGAATAATATTTCCCGCCGTCGGCAATCTCTATCACCGCATTTCTGGAGGTGACCATGACTGCCTTCACTTCCAGATCGGCTTTGCCTTCCGATGCCGCCTTTTCTCCTGCTGTCTGATCATGCTCCCCGCCTGTCCCGTCAGACAAACTTTCAAACCTTTCCGCCGACAGCAGACAGAGCTCCCCGGCGCGCTTCAGGAGTCCCTGAAGCCGCTCTTTGGCTTCCCCGCCCCACTCGGCCACAGTTTCCCCCATGACCGTCCTGAACATATCCGCCAGCTCACGATAATATTCATATAGCTGGGGGCTTACGTTTTCAATGGTTTCCAGCAGGCAGTTCAGAAACAGCGCCCTGTTCTCCGGGCTGCCCTCTCTCTCCAGCTCTCCCTGCAGAATCCGCATCTGTGCAAGCAGGTCCGGGTAGCCTTCCTTCCCGTTGTGATCCGTCTCATAGGCCGCATAAACGGGATATATTTTCCCTGCCGCCCGAAAAACATTCTCATCCACACTTGCTGATTCAAAAAGGCCGTCTGCCCTCCTGGGCAGCTGTTTGATCCGTTCCGCGTTCCATTCTTCCTTCATACCCACCTCCATGTCGCGGCTTTGTCTTACAGGGTCACGCCCTGCTTGAAAATAGCCATATCGTGGAAGCCTGCTGCCTCACTGCGAACCTGCCGGCCGGAGGCTACCTCCACCACGTAGTTAAAAAGTGCCTCCGTTTCCTCTTCCATGGTTTTGCCCTCTACCAGCACACCCGCATTGAAATCAATCCAGTTAGACTTCCTGCCGGCCAGCCGGGAATTCGTGGAAATTTTCACCGTAGGAACAGGAGAGGCAAAGGGTGTGCCCCGGCCTGTGGTAAACAGGACGATATGGGCTCCCGCCGCTGCCAGGGCCGTGGCTGCCACCAGGTCATTCCCCGGCGCACTGAGTAAATTCAGCCCTGCCGCCTCCACCTTATCCCCATACTGGAGCACGCCTCTTACCGGCGCACTGCCCGACTTCTGGGTACAGCCCAGGGACTTATCCTCCAGCGTGGAGATCCCCCCCTTTTTATTCCCGGGAGAGGGATTCTCATATATTGTCTGATTATGACTCTTAAAATAGTTCTTAAAATCGTTGATCAGATTCACGGTCTGGTCAAAGAGCTCCTTGCTGGCACAGCGGTTCATCAGAATGGTCTCTGCACCGAACATCTCCGGCACCTCTGTGAGAATCGTAGTACCGCCCAGAGAGATCAGCCGGTCGGAAAAGCGGCCTACCAGCGGATTGGCCGTGATACCGGAAAGTCCGTCGCTGCCGCCACATTTCATACCGATCACCAGCCTGCCCACACTGATCGGCTCCCTTTTAAACCCGGCTGCATAGCTCATCAGTTCCTTGATCATTTCCATAGACTCGGCAATCTCGTCTTCACATTCCTGAGACACCACAAACCTTACCCGCTCCTGGTCATAACTGCCGATATACCCCTTCAGCACGTCAATATTACTGTTCTCACAGCCCAGGCCCAGCACCAGCACCCCGCCGGCGTTGGGATGGTTGATCAGATCCGCCAGAATCTGCCGGGTATGCTCCTGATCGTCCCCCATCTGGGAGCAGCCATAAGGGTGAGGAAATGCTATAACTTCTCCTACCTCCGAGTACTTTTTCCCCTGGGCAAGCCTCCAGAGATTTGCCTCTCTGGCTATCGCTTCCGCCACATTGTTCACACAGCCCACCGTGGGAATGACCCAGATTTCGTTTCGAACTCCCACTTTGCCGTCGGGACGGTTGTATCCCAGAAATGTGGCCCCGGTATCCTTTCCGGACGGAGGAGCCTCCGCTTCCCTTCCCGTTTCCACCGGCTCATAGGTATATTCCAGCAGGTCCCCCAGAGCCGTCTTAATATTATGGGTGTGAATCCACTGCCCTGCCTGTATATCCTCTTTGGCATTGCCGATACGACAGCCGTATTTTATAATCTCTTCCCCGGCAGAAATATCACAGATCGCCATTTTATGCCCCGCCGGGATCTCCTCCCGCGCAGTGACCTGTCCGGTCTTCCCCTGTACCTCCACAGTCAGGGTTTCCCCGGGAGAAATCGTCTTCAGTGCAACAATTACCTTGTCGTTCTCATGAATTTTTATGAAATCCTGCATAATGCCGCCCTCATACCATTTGCCTTAATATCATCCAGATAAGCAACAACCGCGTCGGTCAGCCCGGACACCGTGTTCAGGTCACGGCCATGGAAATCCTCTCTTCCCAGGTATGCCGTCACAAAGCTCACGGTATCTTTATTACAGTTGTCCCGGAAGAATTCCAGCACCGCCAAATCATCCTTAATATCATAAGTCTGCCCGTTTCTGTCGCCTTTAAGCACACCGTCCTGAATCTCGGTGCCATGGTAAAATGCCATCAACGCCGCAATGGAGAAGGTAAGATGGGTGGGAAGTTTTCCGAATTTATCAACATATCCCAACAGGCTTGGCAGACACCTTGCCCGCCACTTGGACACGGAATTCAGGGAAATCGCCAGCAGGGCATGATCCACATACGGGTTATTAAAGCGGTTTACCACCTCTCCGGCAAATTCCTTCAGCTCGTCCTCCGGAAGAGTCAGGGTGGGAATCACCTCCTCAAAAATTGTCTTGTTCATAAAATTGCGTACATCCTCATCCTCCATGGATTGGCGCACAATATCATTGCCGCAGAGCCAGGAGGCCAGCACAAAGGAGGTGTGGGCACCGTTTAAAATGCGTACCTTTCTCTGCTTGTAAGGGTGGTGATCCCCGGTAAAGATCACGGGCAGCCCCGCTCCCGGCAGGTCAAATTCCCTGCTGATGTCCTTCTCGGACTCAATCACCCAAAGGGCAAAGGGCTCGCCGGTGACCATGATATGATCCTCATATCCCAGCTTTTCCCACTCTTCCTTTTCCGTAGCTCTGGGATAACCGGTGACAATACGGTCTACCAACGTCGCCGTAAAGACGCAGGCCTCCTCCACCCAGGCTCTGAATTCATCGGAAAGACCCCAGTTCTCAATCTGCTGCAGCACACACCGGCGAAGCATAATGCCGTTGTCGTCGATCAGTTCCACCGGAAGCATCACCAGTCCCTTGGACTTATCTCCTTGGAAGGTCTCGAACCTATGGTACAGGAACTTGGTCAGTTTTCCCGGAAAGGTCTTTGGCGGATTCAACTCAAACTGATCAGAAGCATCATATACGATGCCGGCCTCGGTAGTGTTGGATACCACAAACCGCAGAGTATCAATCTCTGCAAGCGCCTGATATTTCTCATATTCATTGATGGCATCCACAACGTCCGCAACGCTGGTCACCACTCTGTTGATGATCCTGCCTTCCCCGTTCACATTCCCCCGCAGAGATACGGTATACTGGCAGTCCTGCCTGTGGAAGCTGTCCAGATTGCCGAACTCGATCGGCTTGATCAGGACAATATCACCGTCAAAGGTACCCTTTTCATTGGCAATGTCTATCATATAATCCACAAACGCCCGCAGGAAATTTCCCTCGCCATACTGTACTACCCTTATGGGTCTTTCCTTTTTGCCCGTCATTGACCTGTCTAATACCTTCATTTGAACCTCATCCCCTTTGCACGCCGCGCCCGCGCACTTGCTTAAAAGACTGAATCCGCTTTTTTATCCAGCCTGCTTTCTCTTGCGAAAGTGTAAGCACTTTCATCTTTTATTTTACAGCCAAAACAGGCATTCGTCAACACCCTTGTATGAGCAAAAAAATGTCTTGAAAAAAGAATTGGTGTCGGATATAATTTAAAAAGAGATATATGAAACTACTTACATGTCCTCTACAGTTCACAGGAAGGCATTTACAGATATGACCATCTATGATATATCAGAAAAGGCCGGCGTATCCATAGCTACGGTATCGCGGGTGCTGAACGGAAGTGGCAGCGTCAGCGAAAAGACAAAAAAGAGGGTACTGGACGTAATCAACCGCTATGAATACACTCCCAATGCTTTCGCCAGAGGATTGGGTCTAAACACCATGAAAACCATCGGCATCATCTGCGCCGACAGCTCGGATCTCTATCTCGCCAAAGCAGTCTACCATATAGAACAGCAGCTTCGCGGGAACGGGTACGACAGCATCCTGTGCTGTACCGGTTATGAGCTGGAAGCAAAGGCGGCCGCGGTAGGGCTTCTGATCACCAAAAAAGTAGACGGTATTATTCTGGTAGGCTCTAATTTTATTTACGAATGTGAAGCCGATAACCAATATGTGACCGATGCCGCTTCCCAGCTTCCCATTATGCTGTTGAATGCGGCACTGGATGCCCCCAACGTTTACAGCGTCATATCCGACGACTTTGCCTCCATATATGAGGCGACATTGAAAATGATTTCCGCCGGCATTCCGGATATTGTTTATTTTTACAATTCCGCTTCCTACAGCGGCAAGAAAAAGCTGGCCGGCTACCGCGCCGCCATGGAGGAAAAGGCGTTGTCCGCAAATCCGCTGCTGCTGCAATTCTACCAGGGCTCGCATGAAGATATTCCCGCCATGACCCGGCATCTGGTTGGGCTGCATGACAGCGGCCTGAAATTTCACGGTGTGATTGCCTCGGATGACACGCTGGCACTGGCAGCCGTAAAATACGCCAGACTCATGGGATACTCCGTACCGGAGGATTTCTCCATTTTAGGATATAACAATTCCATGCTTGTCAACTGCTGTGAACCGGAGCTCACCAGCATCGACAACCGGCTGGAAACCTTGTGCCGACATTTGATCTCAACCCTGATGGGGGTTTTAAACGGAAAGGAAATGCCGAAAAAGACCGTTTTTTCCGGTGAGATCATCCGACGGGGTACAACGCTCTTTTAGTTATCGGCGTGTCAGCGGTCGGTTTTGAACCGGTTTATATTGAAATTTCAACATAAAAGGCCGCTATGCGGCAGAAAGAGGGTATTAAAATGAAAGCATTTATGGACAAGGACTTTCTGTTGGAAACAGAGACTGCCAAAAAGCTGTTCCACGACTTTGCGGAGAGCACACCGATCCTGGATTATCACTGTCACATCAATCCAAAGGAGATCGCCGAAAACCGCCAGTTCGAAAACATCACTCAGGTATGGCTGGGCGGAGATCATTATAAGTGGCGCTTTATGCGCTCCTGCGGGGTTGAGGAGAAGTATATAACCGGTGACGCCTCCGACTATGAAAAATTCTGTAAATGGGCCGAGTGCCTGGGCCACGCCATCGGCAATCCCCTGTTTCACTGGAGCCACCTGGAGCTGCAGAGATATTTCGGCTACAACGGAATTCTGAACAAAAATACCGCTGACGAAGTCTGGAACCTCTGCAATGAAAAGCTGGCTCAGCCTGCCATGAGCGTTCGCAGCCTGATTAAACAAAGTAACGTTACCCTGATCTGTACCACGGATGACCCCATTGACTCCCTGGAATGGCACAAAAAAATTGCCGAAGACAAGAGCTTCGACGTAAAGGTACTTCCCGCATGGAGACCCGACAAGGCCATGAATATTGAAAAACCTGATTATCTGGATTATCTTGATAATCTGGCCGCAGCGGCGGATATGGCAGAAATCAACAGCTTCGCCGCCCTGAAGAACGCCTTAAAAAAGCGCATGGCTTTCTTTGCTTCCATGGGCTGCTGCGTCTCTGACCATGCTCTGGAATACGTAATGTACTGCCCGGCAGAGGAGGATGAGGTCGAGGCAATTTTCTTAAAACGTTTGAACCGCATGACCCTCACCAAGGAAGAGGAATTAAAATTTAAGACCGCCTTTATGCTCTTTGCCGGCAGGGAATACCACAGGCTGGACTGGGCAATGCAGCTGCACTATGGATGCAAGCGGGATAATAATACGCTGATGTATGAGAAGCTGGGCCCTGACACCGGCTATGACTGTATCAACAACTACGCCCCCTCTTCTCAGATGGCGGATTTTCTCAATGCGCTGGTTCGCTCAGATGAGCTTCCCAGAACGCTCCTGTACAGTCTTAATCCCAATGATAATCAGTCCATCGGCAGCATCCTGGGCTGTTTCCAGGACTCCAGCGCCGTAGCAAAAATTCAGCAGGGAAGTGCATGGTGGTTCAACGATCACAAAGTAGGGATGACTGACCAGATGGTTTCTCTTGCGAACCTTGGGAACCTTTCCGGATTTGTGGGCATGCTGACAGATTCCCGGAGCTTCCTGTCTTACACAAGACATGAATATTTCCGACGGATTCTCTGCAATCTGATTGGCAATTGGGTAGAAAACGGTGAATTTCCCGAAGATTACGAAATACTTTCAGAGATCGTAACAAATATTTCCTATGACAACGCAAAGAACTATTTCAAATTTCCGTTGTAAAAAACAGGAAAAACTGCTGCCGCAATAGCGCAGACAGAAAATGAAAAAAGCGGGGCTGCCGTCCGGCTGCATTTCCAGCCGAGACGACAGCCCTTTATGCTGTATTGCTCCAACGCTCTTATTTATAATAATTCTTCAGGTAATTTCTGATGTCGTCGTGGGAAAATGTAGTCACGTACCAGGTGCCGCCCAGCTTAACCAGCAGGTACTGCGTTCTGCTGGAATCCCTGTCGTAATCCTTGTCCCTGTCCCCGTCCTCATAATACTCGGCCTTGATCCTGGCTTCTACAAAGGCAAACTGCTGAATCTTATCAGCGTCACAGTCATAATAGTCCTCCATTAGATCCTGAGCCCATTTAAACTCCTTGTCGCTCTTCTTGATTTTCTCAACATCCTTGATGTCAACCTTGACCTTGTATTTAATGCCCTCGTCTTCCTGGTACTCCTTCTCATCCTCGTAATAATCCTTCAGATCTTCAAATTCTTCCTCATAGTCATCCTTATCATACACATCAAGAGCCTTCTGTGCCTTCTTTGCCGCTATGGAATTATTAAGCACTTTCATATAATCACAGGCAAATTCCCCCTGTACATAGGCGGTGAGCACTTTCTTAGGAGAGCTGCCCATAGACACGCACAGTACGATCAACAGGCATATCGCCACCACCGAGCCGAGAGTGATAAACAACAGCTTCTTCGTATTGTCAGGAGCCTTTGCCATCTGCTCTTTGACACCGTTCACACCACTCATTATAGCATCCCGAGAAGCCTCTGCTGCCTTCTTCACAACTGCTGCGGCCTCGCTCTTCGCCGCATCTACCGTACTTTCACTCCCTTTGTCCGCCGCACCGCCGGCAGGCTTCTGCTCTGCAGCAGGCGCACTCTGATCTGCAGTCTGAGCGCTGTCCCCAGATGCCTGATTCGTCTCAGCATTCTCCTGGTTGACTGCTAATGCACTTTCTGCGGATTTGCTGTCCCCATCTGCCTGCGCGGTATTCGGCACACTCTGCGCTGCATCAGGCGTTACATTACATGTAGCGCCGCAGGCGGAACAAAAGTTTGCTCCTTCCGAAAGTTCCTTACCACAATTCTTACATACCATTTCTCACCGGTCTCCTTATCCTCATCGTTATAGTAATACATAATAAATAATAGCCTATCGCCGGTGCTTTGTCAATTTTTTATTACGTAATCTTCCTGATGTCCTCCATACTTCCCATGACCATCACGCTCTCCCCCTCCTCAAACACATGGCTGGGGTGAGGCAGAGGATAGATCTGATTCTGCTTCTTGGTAGCCAGGACACTGACATGGTACGCCGTCCGTATGGACAGCTCAACCATACTTTTACCCAGCCACTTTTTTGGCACAGCAATTTCGTATATGCCGATTTCGGGAGTCAGCTCCAGATAGTCAAAGATATTGTCCGCGCCAAACTTGATGGCAAGATGCTCCGCCACCTCCCGCTCCGCATATGACACATAGTCCGCTCCGTTTCTTAGCAGCAGCTTTTTATGCACGTCCCTGGTAGCTCTGGCCACTATATACCTGCAGCCCAGATCCTTTAAAAGTACCGTTACCTCAAGTACCGTCTGGAAATTTTCACTGATGGCAATAACTGCCAGGTCAAAATTTCCTACCCCCAGGGATTCCATAAACCGCTCGTCTGTAGCATCACCGATCAGGATCTGCTGAATCACGCCTACCGCATCGTCCGCCCGATCCTCCCTGGAATCAACGGCAAGCACCTGGTGCCCGTTTTCCAAAAATTTCTGAGCCATATGACGTCCAAAGCGTCCCAGGCCTATCACTAAAACCGATTTCATATTTCCTCCCATCCTGCCGCCCAGGCGGCATAATCCCAAGGCCGGCAAGTTGGCCTTTGCGCTATAGCTTCACACTACCCGACCTGTACCTTTTCCAGCGGCAGCCGGGAATTTGTGGGCCTTCTGTCCGAAGAAAATGCCAGCAACATGGTGATGGATCCCACCCGTCCGCACAGCATAAGAAAGGTCAGCAGCAATTTGGAAACCATTCCCAGGCTCGGAGTAACTCCCAGCGTCAGCCCGACCGTAGCTATGGCGGATGCAGACTCAAAGAAGGCCGTCACAAACGGCAGCCCCTCTATGGCGGATATGATCACTCCAGCCCCTACACCAAGCAGCAGATAAGTCATAAACACACAGGATGCTGTCCTGGTGATCCCCTCATCTATCCTGCGTCCAAACATTTCAATATTTTTCTTGCGCCGAAAAGTGACAATCACACTGATACAGAGAATCCAGAAGGTGGTAGTCTTCATACCTCCTGCAGTGGAGCCGGTAGATCCTCCGATGAGCATGAGACAAATCATGACCACCAGGCCACTCTCCGACATTTTCGTCAAGTCCACCGTGTTAAAGCCGGCAGTTCTGGCGCTTACCGATTGAAACAGGCTTGCATTGATCCGCTCACCGATCCCCAACTCTGCGTACAGGGGCTGATTCCATTCCAGGGCCGCCAACGCCAGAGTACCCGCCGCTACAAGCCCCAGGCTGATAGAGAGAACCATCTTGCTCTGCAGGTTCAGGCTCCGCAGCCGGAATCTTCTGTGCAGCACGTCATACCATACAAAGAATCCCAGTCCCCCGATAACTATCAAAATCATGATTATAACGGAAACATACCAGGCGGCTCCGCCGCCAAAGCCCGGAAAGAGCCCGGTCAAAGAAGAAAACTTCCCGCTGGTTCCTCCCATCAGGTCAAATCCTGCGTTGCAAAACGCCGATATAGAATGAAACAGGGAAAAATATATACCTTTGGCCCATCCAAACTCAGGGATCATCACAAGGCTTAACAGCAAAGCCCCTGTCAATTCCACGGTAAGCACCCCGCCGACAATGAACTTTGTCATACGGACGATTCCTCCGATCTGGGGGGCAGATATGGAATTCTGCATCAGAGACCGCTGATTCAGACTGATCTTTCGCCCGGTAAGGACCATAACCAGTATGGCTACCGTCATGAACCCCAGGCCTCCGATCTGGATCAGTCCCAGAATCACCAGTTGTCCGAACAGACTCCAGTGGGTAAACGTATCAAAACGCACCAGCCCCGTTACACAGGTGGCAGACGTGGCCGTAAAAAGGCAATCCGAAAAGGGCGTCCTGCCGGACCCCCTGGTAGCCACCGGCAGGGCCAGCAAAGCCGACCCTGCCAGTATAATGGCAAGATAACCGCCCAAAATCAGTTTCATGGGCGAAATATTACGCCAGATATTAAACTTCGGTTTTCTGTTCCTGCTCAATGACTTAATACTCCATCGCCTTCTCTTCGCCGTTCATGACACGCAGGGCGCCCTGGGCAAGAGCCAGCAGCTCATCCTCTCCTGCATATACCGTGACAGGAGCGATCCAGCCCGTCCTCTCCTTCAGCACGTCACACACATCCTGCCCGTACGCAATGCCACCGGTGAGGATAATCTGATCTACTTTTCCGTTCAGCACACAGGCCATAGCGCCGATGTCCTTTGCCACCTGGAGCAGGAATGCCTGCTTTGCCTCCGCAGCCTTCTCGTCCCCCTCATTGGCACGCTTCGTTACATCCCGCATATCGTTGGTGCCCAGATAAGCGTTAAAACCACCCTTGCCGATGAGCTTACCGTATATCTCCTTCTCGGTGTACTTTCCGGAATAGCACAGCTTTACCAGTGCGCCGCAGGGTACGCCTCCCGCACGCTCCGGAGAGAACGCTCCGTCCCCGTCAAAGGCGCTGAACACATCCACCACTCTGCCGCCTTCATGTGCGCCTACGGACACGCCTCCGCCCATATGCACCACAATCAGTCTCAAGGACTCGTACGCCTTGCCGATCTCCCTGGCATACCGCTTTGCCACCGCCTTCTGGTTCAGCGCATGGAAAATACTGCCCCTGGGGATCTCCGGCATCCCGGAATATCTGGCTATGGGCATTAATTCATCCACCACCACAGGGTCAACAATGTAAGCGGGCACACCGATAGAATCTCCGATCTCCCTTGCCAGGATACCGCCCAGGTTGGAAGCGTGCTGCCCCTGCACTCCTACCCGCAGATCCGCTAAAAGATCGTCCGTAACGGCATAGGTGCCTCCGGGAATGGGCTTCAACATACCACCGCGGCCCACCACCACATTCAGGGACTTCAGGTCAAAATTTTTAGAAACCAGAAGATCCGTAATAATCTGCTTTCTGAAATCCTTCTGGTCAAAAATCGTCTCATACCGGGAGATCTCCTCGGTAGAATGTCTTAAGGTCTCCTCAAATAGAAGGTTCTCATCCTCAAAAACACCAATCTTGGTGGAAGTGGAACCGGGATTAATAATCAAACTCTTTATGGACATTGCATTTCCCTCCTGCTTTTTCCTGTTTTGTCAGTCATTTTACCCTTTTACACTCTTCAGCTCTTCCGCCACGACCGCCGCCAGAGCAATGGAATTCACCTTGGTCTCAAAGGTATCGGAACGGCTGGTCAGAATCACGGGAACCTTGGTTCCGGTTAAAATACACCCATTCTTTACCCCCGGCACCATATGTACGATAGCCTTGTATACCAGATTACCCGCATGAATGTCCGGGAACAGCAGCACATCTGCATCTCCCTGAATCTTTCTGTCCGTAGCGCCCTTGTGCTTCGCCGCCTCTGCATCAATGGCCAGATCCAGGGAAAGAGGTCCGTCCACGATACAGCCTGTAATCTTTCCATCCTCGCACATTTTCGTCAGTTCCGCCGCTTCCACAGTGGTTTCCATCTTGGGATTCACCACCTCGACTGCCGCCAGAGGCGCAATTTTGGGATTCTCGATCCCACAGGCCCGGCAGACGGGAACGGTGTTGTTGATAATGTGAATCTTATCCTCCAGGGTGGGATAGGTGATAAACGCCACATCCGTGAGGAACAGAAGTCTGTCAATGCAGGGTACGTCAAACACGCACACATGGGAAAGAGGCCCGCCTGTCCGCAGCCCTACCTCCTTGTCCAGCACACTTTTTAAGAAATTCTTGGTGTCCACAAGGCCTTTCATGTACATGTCAACCTCGCCGTCATGTGCAAGCTTTACTGCCTTTAAAGACGCCTGGATCATATCGGGCTCATCGATGATCCGGTAGCCGGTAAGGTCCATCTGAATGGATGCGGCAATTTCACGGATCTTCGCCTCATCTCCCACCAGAACCGCATCCGCAATCCCCTGATGCTTCGCCTCCTGCACCGCCTCCAGCACAGCGGAGTCCTGCGCGGCTGCCACTGCAATCTTTTTCATGGAGAAACCCTTTACCTTTGAAATCACGTCGTCAAATCCCTGTCTCATTTATCCTGCTTCCTTTCCGCCTTTCGGCCCTCTCTTTGTTTTCCACGGTCCGAAGCCCATACGCCCGCGGCCGAGTCCAATCGTTAAAATAATAGCACGTCGCCCGGAAAAATGCAAGATTGCGCTGACGCCTGACAGGCATATCTTACCATTTCTTATCACCGATATTCTCCATAGTCATACTGATCTATGCCCGGGATTGTATATATTTTGCGAAAGCCCGCACCTGCAAGTATATTAGCCGCAATTCTGCTTTTGAAGCCGCTTCTGCAGTATAAAATCAAAACGGCGCTTTTGTCGCCGAGCATATGCGGATTTTTATCAAGCTCCGCCAGCGGCGCATTCTCCGCACCCTCCACATGTCCCCGGCTGTATTCCTCCGCAGACCGCACGTCCACAAGTCTCGCCCTTCCCGCCGCCAGCATTTGAAAAGCCCTGTCGGGTGTTATCTCACGGATTGCGCTTTTGACCCCTTGTACCTTTTCCCGCTTTTCCCTGTCCGCCATACGCTGAATGGAGCCGGCTGCTTCGGCGCAGGTCATCTGCCCCTCCAGATCAAATAAATCCTCCCGGCGTCCCCCCATAATACCCTTTACATATACCTGCGCGATATGGTTTAAGCATACATGACAGGAATACAGATCCTGCAGCCTTTCCGCCGCGGACCAGTCCGATTCATCCTCCTCGCCGAGCTCCGCAATCAGTATTCTGTGCAAAATTCTTGCGGCGCTTCGCCTTTCAATCGGTTTTTCTGCGTTCAGAATATCGTAGTCCTCTGCCATCATTTTTTCCACGGCATATTCCATACAGCCGCCGGCCCGGCGGCCTGCTTCAGCTCCCACGGCCCTTAGGGCCATGGTGACAAATTGTCTTGTGGTAACGGCCTCGTCCGGGCGGAGCATCCCGTCTTCCCCGGCTGACAACAAATCCGCAGCAGTCATCATAACCTCCATACTTCCGAAGCAAACAGGATCGCTTAAGTATTGTCCGGTGTGATCCTTATGGTCACGCTGTCGCAGCCTTCCAGATTTTCAACCGAAAATTCCCTGTCTGCAGTAAAGTACGTCTCCTTTGTCCACAAATCCTTTACGCGATAGGTCCGTGCGTTGTAAAATTCATCCCGCTTTCTCATTTTGGACCCGATGTACTCCAGGATTTTTTCTACCGTAACCGTGTATTTTCCCCTGGCCGCCACGGTATCAAGGTTGATAAAGCAGAGCGCCACATCGCCGTCTGCAAGCGGCTTCGCAAGAATATCCACACGGCTGTTATTTGTGATATATGCAGTATCCGGATGCTCTGCCTCCTTTGAACAGTAGATCCGCTTTGCCTGTACGGCCAGCGCATCCTGGTTCAGCCCGATCACATCGGCATTGGCTATGATCCGATGGATCTGGTCGTCCAAAGCCACCCGCCGTAAATCCAGGCCCAACATGAGGGGGGCGTTCATCATGCACCACATAGACATATGGGTTTTGCCCATTGTCTGCGTGATGCCGTCCATGCCGATCACAAGCATATCCGGGTCGTTCCAGCCCCTGTCGGGCCCGGCATACTCATCCATAATAACCGCCTTGTTATACTGGGAGGTTATACTGGCAGTATTGTTTGACATCCACTCCCCATTGCCGCTGCTGCCGTCTGCTCCAACGGAAAAGCATATGTCGTTGAGGATCCTCCAGGAACTGCCGATCTTATAGCCCCAGTTCTGGGGCTGGGTCTTACCCCATTCGCAGATGGAGAGCAGTATATCATGATCGGGGTTGGCCCTGTTGAGTGCATTGCAGAAAACAGCATAGGAATACAGCGTATTCTCCTGTCGCCTGTGATTCATTAGGCGGATTTTATTTTCACCCGCCTTAAGCTTAACCGTTATTCCGGAATACTCCGCAAAAACCGCTGGGCTGTCAGTGGCCGGCAGCAAATCGTCAAAATATCTCTCCTCCGCGTCCCTGTCCCCCACGGCGACCTGCAGCCAGCATCCCGTGCCCGCCTCCTGCCCCGAAGCATAATTTACGGTAAGCGAGTATTGCCCTCCGGCAGGAACGGCAACGGTAAATTCCAGCTCGCCCGAGCGCACGCCGCCCGGTGACGCGTCTATGTTCGTTCCGTCTATTGTACCTATTCCGGTCACAAAATCGCCGTTTATGTTTTTTGACGCACCGTTTCCCGTGAGCGTACCGTCCCCGACGGCACTGAGCAACCGGCTGAAACCGTTTCCGCTCACATGGATGCTCCTTATATTCGGCGCATAAGTAAACCGGGCGTTGGCCCCGTCTGAAAAGGTTGCATTATCCCAAAGATAATAGCAGTTGTCCACCTTCAGGAAATCCACGCCCCATTCCGTGTAAGCCTTTGCATCCACATCCTCAAAGCCGCAGGTTCCCACCTGGTCTCCGCTGCAGAGGGCAACGCCTACATCATTATACATACCGAATTTAAGCCCCTTATCATGGATATAATCGGAAAGCGCCCTGAAACCTCCGGGAAATTTAACCTCATTGTTCACAAGCTTTCCGTCCACCCTGGTCGAACGATAGCAGCCATCATCCAGCACTAAATATTCGTAGCCCAGATCCTTTAATCCAAGCTCCACAATCTTGTCCGCCATAGCCCTTGTAAGCGACTCCGTATTGCCGCAGCCAAAAGCATTCCAGCTGTTCCAGCCCATCGCAGGAAGCCTGTGGGGCTTTTTGCCGGGCAGCACCCTGCCGTTAAAAAATGCAGGAAACATATAGTCCCTGTCGGTAATTACCATGGGATTCTCCCGGGATGTGGTCTCCGGCAGCCCGGCGTGCTCCGGGCGCGAATTCGTAACATGTGTCATTTATATCACTCTCCTTCTGTTCTTTTTAACAGTCCATACACCTCTTTCAGACTGTCTGCCACGGCATACAGGTATTGTCTGATTTCATCATCGGCCTCTGTCTGGTCCGGCACCATGACCACTCTGCAGCCCGCCCGGAAGGCGGACAGCACTCCGTTGGGAGCGTCCTCCACTGCCAGACATTCCGCCGGCCTTAGTCCCAGCGCTTCACAGGCATAGCGGTAAACGTCGGGAGAGGGCTTCCCTTCCGCCACCATGGCGGCGCTGATCACCTTGTCAAAATAGCCGCCCAAACCTGTCATTTTCAAATATTTATCCGTTCTCTCCGGGTCCGTGGCAGTGGCCACCGCCGTGGTATAGCCTTCCTGTCTCAGCAGCTTTAACAACTCCGGGGCCCCCGGCCTGCACTGCAGCCCTTCCCTTTCCAGGCATTGGTCAAAAAGCTCCTTCCGCCTCTGCCGCACCCTTTCATAGTCAAAATCTTCTCCGAACCAGCCCTTCAGCCTGGCCGGTGCAAAGGGCCTGCCCAGGCTTCGCAGGGACAGCGTCTGCTCATCGGACATATGATAACCGAATTCCGCCAGCGATGCCGGCCAGCAGACACGGTAATATTTTTCCGTATCAATCAGAGTGCCGTCCAGATCAAAGATCACTGCCCGTATTTTTGCTTTCTGCCCTTCCATCGCCTTCCTCCCAAAAGAAATCCTCAATTTCCCCGGCGTTTCTTCACCCGCCTTGCCACATAGTATACATCCAAAGCCACCGTTCCCGCAATCGCCCCTATGATAATGCCCTCGATGGAAAAATGCAGGAAAGAGGACGTGACAAAGCTGATGATCAGCAGCACCAGCATACAATAGGCCAGCATTGCCACTGTAAACAAAAGAAAGAAAATAATCTCCTTCGCCAGATCCAGGGCCGCCTCTATCTTTCCGTTCTTTTGCCTTTCCGTCATGCGCTCCTCCCTGTCATTCCCCGATCACCCTGCTGCCCCACAACGTCACCTGGTCCTGTTCTCCCAGAGCCGTAAACACCATCGTCCGGTAGTCCGTATTCTCTATCTCCATCTCCAGCGCCACACCACTGTAATCCTGCCCGTTCATAGAAAGCGTGATATACGGAGTCCCGGCCTCCAGGCTCCAGCTTCCGGTGTACTCCCCGTCAATACTGCCGTCCTCCCTCAGGATGATACGGCCGGGCTGTTTTGCCTCCAGTCCCTTATAGTCGATCACCAGCTCATGAAGAATGATTTCATATTCTCCCGCCACTTCCGTGACGGAGTAGCCGTCCTCCTTCAGCTTCTCCCCATGGGTCAGGTAAGGCGCTGCCACCAGCCATCCCTCTCTGGTCTGAAACAGCTGGTGTACCTTGACATAATGTCCCTCGGTGCCGTTGGTGGTTCTGGTATGGTACACAATGTATGCCCTGCCGTCATCGTCCACAAAGGCGGAATTATGACCCTGGGCCACCTGGCCTACATTAAAATGACGCCACTGATAGCCCCCCATAAGGCGCACGCCCACAGCATGATTGATATTCAGAATATACTTATCATAATATGCCGAATTTCCCAGCGCATCCACATAATCCCCGTCCGGCCGCTCGGATCGGAACACCCGGACATTGTATCCCCCTGCCGCCTCCAGGCCGCCATAGGAAATAAACAGATAATAATAATCGCCGATCTTCTGAATATATGCACCCTCTCCCGACGCATAGCTGCCTCCGGCTATCTTTCGGCCGAAATAGGGATCCGAGTGAATATTCTCTTCATAACTCACGGAATAGTCCCGCAGTCCTGTCTCCTCATCCAGCTCCAGCATAAAGATACCGCCGGACCAGGATCCATATGCCATCAAAAGCCTTCCCTCCCCGTCATAGAACACACAGGGATCGATGCAGTTGGGCCACATATCCCCCCATTTCTTATTATCCACGCCGTTTGTCACATAGCGTTCCGGGATTGTCTCCGTGCCCAGTACTTTGGGAGCGTCCGTTTCCCCGAAGGTCTCTCCATTAAACCCGCCATAAACTATGGAACCCGCATATTCATAAGGCCCCGTCACATAGTCCGCCGTCAGCATCACGATATTGGACTTCCAGTTCTCGCCGTTGGCGCTCAGATAAACGCAGTACTTTCCCATGGAAGCGTTATAGATTACATCCGGTGCCCATAAATAGCCAAACCAGCTGCCGGAACCGGCATCATCATTCCATTCCCTGACCTGATTCCTGGTCTCCAGGGAATACCCCTCCTGTATCACACTGTCCAAACTGACCCAGTCGTAAAGGTTTGTGCTCCTGCCCCCTGTTATATGGGTGCCCAGCACATAATAAACGCCGTCCAGATCTTTAAAAACTGAAGGATCGTGGCAGGTGATCTGCCTGTTCTGGGTCTTGTGCTCCGCCTCCACCTCCCAGCGCTGCTGAATCGTTTCAAACTTCATCACCGCACGGATCATGACCTCCCGCCCTGCATATTCAAACTTTACATAAGGCCGCAGGGTAACGCTGTCCCCGGACGCTGCCTGCACCGGAAGGACTTCCCCTGCCATGCAGCAAGCCAAAAGAAGCGCCAAAATCCCGGCTCCGCCGCCCTTTCCCGAATCGGACTTCTTCCTCAGTATCAGGACCGCCAACACCAGCAGAATCAGAACTGCCGCCGCTGCCAATACAGGCAGCGCTTTTCCCCCGGAATTTCCGCTTATCTCTTCCCCCCCTGCAGCCTCTGCCGGGGCAGCCGTACCGGTATTCTCATCCCCTGCTGCCGCCAGAAAGGACTCGTCTCCCACCAGCACCCCGGACAGGGTAACAGACTCTCCTGCCTGTATATCGGGAAAAGAGGCCGGCATCCCATCCTCTGATGCCGGAATCAGCCCCTCCGTGTTGCTGTAGGTAAAGTCCGCCCCCTGAATGCCCGCCAATCCCTTCCCGTTTACTATGGTCAGGGAATAATGGATCTCCTCCCCCGCATCATAGGCAGACTTGTCTGTAGACAGAGTAACCGAAATGCCGTCTTCGGATACTTCCTTTACAACTCCTGCAGGCTGCTCCTGCGCGGCGGCAATCGCCCCGGGCATAGCCATAAACACCATACAGCAGGCCGCCGCCAGCAGCCCATGCTTCCATTTTTCTTTCCCTCTTTTTTCCATCCTGATACCATACCTTTCCACGATGCCGATCATCAGCGGAACCGAATGTTATTCCTGATGTCAAACACCGGATAACCCTTTTCATCCCAGACAACCTTCATCGCCATGGCGTGCCTGTTGGGATCATAAAGGGGATCCCCTTCTATCTCAAGGTAGGTTCTTGCATGATAGACGCATACCGCCGTACCGTCCTCCAGGGTGGTAAAGCTGTTGTGTCCCGGCCCATATATCCCATATTCCCTGCTGCTCCTTAATACGGGCTGCCGCTCCTTTTTCCAGGCTCTCGGATCCAGCACATCCTCATCCTCCCCGATACTGAGCATCCCCATACAGTAAACCTCGCCGGTGGCGCTTGCCGAATAGGTGAGGAAAATCCTGCCGTCCTTTTTAATCACTGCCGGACCCTCGTTGACCCAGATGTCCCTTCTCTCCCAGTCATAATCCGGCGTGGTCAGCAGCACCTGCGCCGTGGCCAGCTTCGTTGGCGTTTCCATTCTGGCAATATAAAGGTTTGAGATCTGGATCCCTACGCTGACCTTCTCCGCCCAGACATAGTACAGCTCCCCCTTATTTTCAAAGATCGTGGCATCCAGGGAAAAGGCCTCAAAGGAATAAATATCATCGTCTGACCTTTGGATCTTTCCCATTTCCTTCCAGGAATCCTTAAGCGGATCCTGCCCCTGGCATTCCAGCACATAAGGCCGTATGGCCCACTTATCCTCGACCTCTCCTGCGGCAAAATAGATATACCACCTGCCCTTCAAATAATGCAGCTCCGGCGCCCAGACGTGCATGGACATGATGCCGCTCTCATGGCGCTGCCAGACGGTAACCTCTTCCGCATCCTTCAAACCTGCCAGGGTATCCGCCCTTCTTAAAATAATCCTGTCATACGCAGGCACGGAGGCGGTAAAATAATAGCTGCCGTCCGTATGTCTGTATACGTAAGGATCTGCCCTTTGCTCAATAAATGCCTGATTGTACGCTGTCATCACACCGTTTCGTCTTTTCTCCTGCTCCATATGATCTGTCCCCATATTTACCTCTCATTCCGCCGCATAGTAAGGTGTGTGAATCCACCTCGTGTGTACACACCCCTCACCGGCATTTTATTATATGCAGATCCGACTGTCAATCCCTGTTGACACGCCTGAGGCTACACTCAGACGTCCCTCGAAAGCCGTCGGTTTTCCTGCCTTTTACGAGGCAGGAAGTCTCCTTCCTGCCCTGTAAAAGACACCCCGGATCGCATAAAACGTACAATCCGGGGATGTCCTGTCGCCTTTCGCTCTTTATTCTACAGACATCAGCTCGATGAATGCCTGCTCGCCGGTAAAGAAGAAGTAGCAGGGCGCATCTGCTGTCAGGGTAGAGGTGACGGTAGCCTTGCTGGTCATCTCATTGCCCTTGCGGTCTACCAAGGTGGTATCGATCACAATTTCGCTGCCGTTTCTGGTGATCACCATGGTAACTTCCACATCCCTCATGGCATCCTTCCAGACATTCCAGTCCTCCCAGCTGTTCTCAAAGGTTGCCGCATAGCTTGCATCCCCCCAGCCGTAAGCGTCCGCACGGACTACCGCATATTCCGCGTATCCCTCATAATTATCGGCACCCGGAACCTTATCCGCTGTGGTCTGGGTATTGGTGAACGCTATGACATAGTTATGCCAGTTTTCTACGCCGCTGGAGTAATTATTCAGCTTCACGGTTTTGCTCTCACCCTCCTTCAGCTCAATGCCGTTGGTAAACTCAGCCCACCAGCCAAGGCCAAAGGTTGTGGTACCCAGGGTCTCTTTTGCATCAGGATCAGCCTTAATGTCAACGCCATCTTCCACCGCCATCAGCTCCACATAGCTGCCCTCACAGGTAAAGAGCATGTAGCAGGGATCGTCAGCCGTCATAGCTGTCTCTACCTTTGCAGTCATCAAATTATCCAGTCCGTTATAATCCACGTTGTGGGCTGTAATGTTCAGGATGTTATCCTCTCTCTTAACCTCGATGGTCACGTCAGCATCCACCATGGATACAGTCTTCCAGCTCTCCCAGTTGCCCCAGGTCCAGGTGAAAGCGCTGTCAGGAATCGGATTGGTCTCCGGAGTCCAGCCGTAAGCATCCGCTCTTACTGCCGCCCATTCCCTGTGGCTGTCGGAAGCGGTATTAGGATCCGTATGTGCTTCGGATGCCTCATTGGTAAATACCATCACATAGTTATGGAACAGCTCCAGGCCGCTGGAGAAATTGTTCAGTTTGAACACTTTGGTAACACCGTTCGGAATCTCGTAAGCGGAGGTCCAGTCTGTCCAGAAGCCTGCGTTCAGGTCCGTATTGCCGATGGTCTCCAGTGCGTTCTCGGCAACAGTAACCTCTACCACTCTCTCAGGAGGGTTATAGGCAACGGTAGGATCTCCTGCCTCATAGAGGGTCTTTGCCTGGCCTGCGGTCAGAGCGGTATCAAAGATATACAGCTCGTCGAACGCTCCCTTCAGCATAGCGTCCCAATAGTTTACGCCCAGCAGAAAGTCAAAATTATCGGAAGGCGCCATGGTACCGCTGATAATGTTCACGGGCTTCTTGTCGGAAACGCACTCGCCGTTTACATACAGATCCGGATTGATGAACTGACCGTCCTCGCTCATCTTGGAAGGGTCAACCACCAGTGTAATATTGATCCACTGATTCAAATGGGTATCTGCGGTTTCGGGATACCACTGAGGCCAGGGAGAACCTTCCGCATTCTGATCATAAGACCAGATACAAGGGAATTCCGAGGATCCGGACCAATCTGCCCAGGTAATGTTCAGATAGTGCTGGCCGCCTGTAGCATCGCCATGCACATCAGGGCCAAACTGGGTGGTGGGCATGTAATTTGCGTTTCTGTTTGCATACATCCAGAAAGAAAGCGAATAGGTATCACCTACACCGTTCACCTCATCCAGCCTCAGGCCATAGGTGCCGTCAATGTAAACCGCCTCACCCTTTACACCGGGAATGAATACAACTTCCTTACCCGCAGGCTC
Source organism: uncultured Lachnospiraceae bacterium (assembly GCA_947575805.1). Lineage (GTDB taxonomy): Bacteria > Bacillota > Clostridia > Lachnospirales > Lachnospiraceae > Acetatifactor. The sequence continues at coordinate 59,807 of CANPOY010000005.1, read as the reverse complement.
AATAACCTCGCCGGCGCCCTTGGCGGTAGGGGTGATTCCTGCAGCGCCATCCGCCTCGTCAAAGGAAAAATAATACTTGGGAGCAGGGAGTTCTTCTGCCTGAGCAGGTTCCTGCTCACTGGACTCCTGTGATGGTTTCGGTGTTGTTTCCGGGGTAGACTCCGAACTTGGCTCCAGAGTCTGTTTGGTACTGTCACTGCCGGAAGCGCCCTCGTTATTGTTGCCGCAGGCAGACAGCATGGCTGCTGTCATGGCAGTGCTGAGAAAAAGTGCCAAAATCTTCTTTTTCATGTTAATCCTCCATTTAAATTAAATTTATAGTTACGGGGAGAGTACCTCCCCGCCGCTATCGATACCTGTAGCGAAATATCTCTTCGCCTGTCTACTGTAAGAATGAATCCACTACCGCCTGATATTGAGCCAGCTCTTCCTCCGAAAGGACATCGTATCCGCCGGGTCCAAAATAGGAAATCATAGCCTCTGCATGATGGTAATTGGCCTGCCTGGTAGCCTCGTCCACATAGTCCGCCGCTTTGGCGCTGCCGGCATCAACCAAATCATGAATGCCGATTTTGTTGAAATACTGGTCACAGAAATTCCAATATCCCGCTATGTTGTACCAGCCGTAAGGAACGGGCCTGGTAACACTTGCGAAAAAGTCATCCCAGTAAGGCTTACGGTCGTCCTGAGGGAACAGGGACTTATAACCCTCCCAGATCTCTTGGTCCAGAGTAATGGGCATAGGCATCTGTGCATTCTTTAAAGGCATACCGGACTCGTTGGTAATGCTGGTATCCTGATAGATCTCCAGTCTTGCCTTCCAGCCGTCAATTCCCCAGCCCATGAACTTTAAGAGCAGATATGCCTCGTACGGATACTTACAGGAGGTAGATACACCACCCATGTACATGGTGGAGATTACGTTATGCTCCTTCTCGTCGATCACGTTCGGTGTTACATAGGGAACAATGTCCAGGCCGTACTGCTCCTGATACCCTTCCTGGCCCCACAGGTTCTGGTAGGTCCAGAAGCCTTCAGAGAACACGGCTACACGTCCGGTAGCGCCGAACCAGGTGTCCCAGTTGCCGGACCATGCCTCCATCTCTGCAGTCTCCTGCTGAGGGGCAACATAACCGGCAAGCTTTAAGTCGGAAAATTCCTGTTCTCCGACTGCCCAGTAGGACAGGTCAAAATCCGTGCCGTCATAACCGAATTCGCCCTTTAAGGCCCTCTCCTCCGGGGAGCAGGCAGCGATGCCGTAAAGGGAATCCAATCTATTGTAATATCCCAGCCCATAATACTTCATGCCGGTACGCTCGTCCTTTGTGGCATCCTTGATGAGCTGAATCATCTCTGCCCAGGTCCAGTCCGTCCTGGGCATCTCCAGATTCAGAGTCTTGATAACGTTTCTGTCAATAAAGATCGCACTGGGCCAATACACCATGGGCATGGCATACCTGGCGCTGGTGTCGAAGCAGCCGATCCCGTACTCTTCAATGGTAGGCATCAGGTTCTTGTTCTCCGGATCCGCATCATAATACTCGGAAATGTCAGCCCAATACATATTTGCCAAAGCGGTATCCGAGTCCGTACCCTCAAAGACATCGGGGAAGTTTCCCGCCGCAGCCGCATTGGAAAGATCTGTGCTCATGTCCTCGATGACCCTGTGCTCTACCTTGATATTGGGATACGTCTCCATGAACTTCTCCGCCAGATAATCAATGGTAGTAGGATCCTCATAATGCCAGAAGGTCAGAGTAATGTCGTCCGTGGTCACGCCGTTTGCACCTGCCTGGCCTTTATTACCGCCATCCCCTTCATTGCCGCTGTTTCCCGCACTCCCGGTGCTGTCGCCGCCACAAGCCGCCAGTCCAAAGACCATAGCGCCGGCCAGCAGCAGACTTAAAATTTTCCTTTTCATTTTTTATCCTCCTTTTTATTCTCTAAAGGCCCCTGGGCCTAAGAAACCGAAATATCATCAAGAAACTCGTTCTCAAACCGATATGCCCTAAGCGAATCAATTCGCTTTTCAGCCTACTCGCCTGTAATACCCGTCCTGTCAATGCTCTCCACAAAGTGCTTCTGCAGGAAGAGATACATAACCAGCAGCGGCAGGATCGAAAGGGCCGTAGCCGCCATTCGTACACACTCGTTCAAATTGGTAGCTGCGTCTCCCGTCTGTGCCATGGTTTCAAAGCTTGTGTCAAAATTGCTCAGCTGCACCACCAGATTCACCCAGAAGCTGTTAGCCGAAAGTCCCTGGACATACAGGCCCGTCAGATAGGATTCGTTCCAGTACCATACAAAGGAGAACAGGAACACCGTCAGAATCGCCGGACCCGCGGAAGGAACCGCTATCTTGACAAAGGATTTAAAGTATCCCGCACCGTCTATTTGAGCCGCCTCTATCAGTACCCTGGGCACCTGCCGGAAAAACTGATAAAAGATCAGGATGAAAATGGCCGAATTGAGCCCGTTCCCAAACAGGGCCGGCAAAATAAAGGACCACAGGGTGCCGACGAGCTTCATATTGTTATACAGCACATAGGTAGGTATCATGGTGACCTGGCTGGGCAGGATATAGGAGAAGATCAGCAGACCCAGCAGAATCTTTTTCCCCTTAAACTCGAACCGCGCAAAGCCGTACCCCACTACCATACACACGGCCACATTACACAGGGTGGGCAAGCCGGCAATCACAACTCCTTTCAGCAGCGAGACCCAGAAGTCCATACTCTTTCCGGCATCTATGTAATTCTGTACAAACAGCGTGCTGGGAATCCACTTTACCGAAGAATCCAGCAGATCGTCTCTGTTCATGAAGCTGGTGCAGAACATATAAAGGATGGGATACAGGTACACGAATCCGATACAAATCAGCAGTCCGTAAACTACGATCTGCTTTCCCGCACCTTCTTTCTCCTTCGTACCAAAGACAAAACGATGCAGCTTTTCTTTGTTGAATTTCTTCTTAATAGTCGCCGCTGCCGTCATAGGTGCGGTAGTTCCGCTTCTGTCTTGCTTTCTGGATTTTCTTTGCATTTCTGATTCCCCTCCTCTCTATTTTCTTTACGGTCCTTGCCTCTTTCTTCATTTCACGCTTATGGCGCTTTACCTGTCTGTCGTAAATGTCCCGCTTGGAACCCAGCAGCAGGAAGAACAGGAGGACGATCAGCGTCACGATCACCGCATACATCCAGGCCATGGCTGAAGCATATCCGTATCCTTTTTCCTTGGTGCCGGAAAACATAGCCGCCTTGATCATGGTGATCAGCGAATTCTGCTCATTGCTGGAGAGGAAGATCACGGAATATATCGCATTCAGCAGGATCATAGGCTTGATGGTGGGAAGAGTAATTTTCCAGAAACACTCCCACTGAGAACCACCGTCAATCTTTGCCGCCTCGTACAGCGCCGGATCAATTTTCTGCAGAGCCGAAAGAAATATCAGAATCTGCACTCCCGAATACCACAGAATCATGATCATGTTGGAAAAAAGCTCTCCGATGGATTCCGCCATGCTGTGAGGCAGGAAGCTATCAAGTGCCGACTTGACGGACTGAATATTCATGGCAGGAATCGTGGCCGCCCCCTCGCTCACCAGCATATTCATCACAGGACCACTGACAATGATCACCGGCAGGAAGAAGATCAATCTGAAAAATCCTCTGCACTTGATTTTGCCGTTGAGCATAATTGCTATCATCAGGGCAAAGACCACGATAACGGGAACCTCCACAACGGTCTGCCACAGATAAGTCACGATCTGCTGGGGAAATTCCGGATTCTCCAGCCAAATCTGGGTAAAGTTACCGGTTCCCACAGGAATGTACTTTGTACCCAGAGGCGTGATCCTGATATTGAACCACATATAATAGAAGGATTGGCACAGAGGATACAGCATGAAAGCCACCACCCCGATCACCCAGGGAAGCACAAACAGCCATCCGGCTCTGGCCTCTCTTTTCTCAAGCTTGCCAAGCTTCACTTTCGGTTTTTTTACTTTCTTTTCATTCTTCATATCCGCTCCTATCTATCTACCAGGTAACTCATTCCTTCCAGCGTGTGCCCGTCCGCACTCTGCGCCCCGGTGCTGTAGTTCAGATAGATCTTTACACCGTTGTCATAAGTAACTACGGTGATGCCTCCTTCTCTGATCTCATGTCCCACGATAGACGCTCCCGCCGTTTTCTCATGCACCGCCTCCAGCTCCTTAGCATAGGAGATGATGTCGTCCCGGTAAACGCTGTACTCGGAGCTGTAAATATCGCTGGAATTGGTATAGATCAGGTCTGCCGAACTCGCCTTTGTAATCAGGTAAGAAGGACAGGTTCCCGTCTCCACCATCTTCAGGAAGAACTCCTGCTTGTTGGCCTCAAAATTCACATACTCGGAATACACCGGCATGATTCCCTTCAGTACAATGGAGAGGAACGGCACGCTCTCATCCTCGAAAATATAGCTCGAGGTATACAGCGGCATATCCAGGAAGCTTTCCGTGTGATCCCACAGATAAGCAAAAGGCTGCTGCAATACAAGGTCGGTGGATTCGTCCACCTTGGCCGCCGTGTTGTAATAGCTTTCCGCGCACTGGTGTCTGCTGTAGAAGACTCCGCTGTAGTTGTAGGAGTAAAGGGTATCCGTGATACCGCCCAGCGCCAGGCCGTTTACACCGCTCTTTGTATAGCTCTTGACAAACTTATCCAGAAGACTGCCGGTCCTGGCAGGTGTCAGCCACATAAACCTTTCGTACACATCCTTATGGGTGGTTTCCTCCAGCTTTCTCTTATTAATCTTCTTGACTACGTTAAAAGTGGCATTCTGCTCGCTGGGATTAATTCGCATGGCATCGCTGTACAGATACATTTTAATGCCCCTGGCCTCAGAATCCTTTATCAGCTCCGTCAGGCTCTTTGTGCCTCCGATCTCCGAATCCGCCTTATAGGCAGTGATGGGAACATTGTACAATCCGCCCTTCTGCCATCCCTTGTACACGCTTAAGAGATCCTTCACTCCCTCCTGCTCCAGATCCGCATAAATCTCCTTTATATCCTCTACGGTGGTCATGACCACGGAGCTGGTCCCCACGATCCAGGCCTCCCGCTCCGTTCCCAGAAAGTCCACCCTGGTTCGATACTCATCCGGTAATACTTTCAGGAATCCGCTCTTCAGCAGGTAATTCCGGTAGGCATTTGCCATGCCGCAATAATTTGCCTGATCTCCGTTTAAGAACAGATACCGTACCTGCAAATCCGAATGGCTTCTGTCCGTCTCCACCATCTTGAAAGAGCCAGACGTTGAATTATTGCTGGTAGGCTGGGTATAAAGCCTCCGTTCCGTAAACCGGGCATAAATCCTGTTGTAATCAATGCTGACCCCGTTAGGAGAAGCCTCAATGGCTGCTCTCTGATCCCCCTTCTCCACTACCGCCAGATAGGCAATGCCCTCAGAGGTATGGGCCATACCGAAGACCGGTGCAAGGACATTATTGGCCTCGTTCACCATCTCGTATTTATTCCACCAAAGCCTTGTAGTATCGGAATCCTCAAAGCCCGTATCCGTACCGTAAACAAGGCCCGTATAGCCGGTGTTGAAGCGGCCTTCCTTGTCATCCAGATAGATCAGTGCCCCATTTCCGTCAGGAAGAAGCATATAGCCCTCCTTTTCGTCCAGGTAGCTGTACCCCAGATAAGGATACAGGGCAATGGTGCCGATATAGGTCTCCCCTTCCTCCACAATGGACTCATCCGGGATCCGGGCGGTGATGCCGTCCTCATTTAAAGTAACCTCCAGGGTCATTCCCAACTTATATTTGTTCCAGTAGACCCTTGCGGAAAAACCGTTGTCCGTATAGCTGACATCCTGAGTAATGTCATCATTGATGAGATCCGCCTGCTGGGTATCCACGTTGGAGTAAATCAGATTCAGCACCAGCGCCGACTGCATGGCCCCCATCCACTGGGTATTGTTTTTCCCGTCGTCATAGCTCACCGCCGATTCCATGCAGGCTCCCGACGTCTTGTCATAAACGATGACCGACAGCCCCGCTTCCCGCATGTAGAGCACATAATTTTCGTTTTCCGCCACCAGCTTGTGGCCCTTAAACTCTTTTTCCGCCGCCTTCACCGAAAGAGGCGCCTCTGCCAGACATCCGAACACCGGTACAAGAAGCAGGGCTGCAAGGACGGATGCAATTATTTTCTTGATCTTAGTTGCCAATCTTGTACACCACCTCTCCAAATAACGACTGTATGAAGTCGAATACCTGTGCCCAGAGCACGTAAATAATAAATGCCAGCAACAACGCGATCAGGATCGTGAAAACCGTCAGGCCAATAATCTTAACCGTCTCTTTGATCGTATAATTGTTGATCTCCCTGACGGAGATAAACACCAGAATTCCGATCCAGACAAACATGAACAGGCTTGCAAAATCCACGAAAAATGCCTCATTGTAGGTAACTACATGAGAAATTGCAAATATAACAGGCATGAAGACCAGGTAGGGTGTCAGGCTGTAAATGAGGGAACAATAAATGTGTTTCAGCTTTCCCTCGCCGTCATTGATAGTACACATCAGGTAATTACAGCCTGTGACCAGGAAGAGCGCCACCAGCAGCAGTCCCACATCGGAAATAATATCGTAATAGCCTTCTCTCACCGTCTTAAACAGGAAGCCGCAGAAATACTTATCTATTACATAAAACACAATTCCGATAAACAGCATCACATTGGCGCTTGTCAGGGATACCTGATTTTGTCTCTTAATGCCGTAACAGCCGTCGATGGGATGCCTTACAAAATAGAACATGTACCGCAGCTCCCGCATCAGCTTCCTCTCGCCCAGCCATTTCAGTGCCGCTTTCGGCCCTTTTAAGATCCCCCATCTTTTGTCCGCCAGCCCCAGAAGCCTCTTTGCCAGCCAAAGACCGACAATCAGGAGAATCACTGTCACCAAGTTTCTCTTCAGCCAGTTGTTGCGGATTTCCCAGAAAGCATCGGAATAGCCGTCATAGTCCTTAGCAAGCTTGGCAAAACGGATCGCCCCTTCGTAATCCTCCTCCTGAAGCAGGGCCTTGCCCATGGCCATATTGGCGTAATCAAACAGGTTGTTCATCCGCAGCACCTGGTTCAGGGGCACTTTGCTCTCCGTATACCTTCCCTTGGAGAAAAGATACAGTGCTTCATGCAGATGCCGGGTAAACTCCGTGGGCTCAAACACCTGAATCTGTGCTTTATCGGAGTCCAGAAGATAGATCTTGTCACTGCCGTCTATCTGGATGGCCTCCACCTTGGTGGAAAGACCGATCCTCTGCTGCCCGTCGTCACTGCCGCCGAACACAAACAGCAGGCTTCCTTCATTATTATATTCATATATGTAGCCGTTGGTGGAAGCCACGAACACATTGTCATGGTTCCCCACCGCCACCGCCACCGGCACCTCTTCATAGGCATCACACTCAATCATATTGATGCCGGCGATATTCAGGCGCTTCAGAGTATCGTATCCCTCGCCCCTGGTCACCGTATAAATCAGGCCCTTCTCGTCGATAGCCATATTGTCCGGTGTGGAGGGCAGGTTTCCCACGGACTTTGCACGCTGAGCGTCAGTCTGTATAGCCCTCCAGAAGATCCGCCAAAGGGATGCACTGGTCGTATTGGTGCCGAAATATCCCAGAAAAGTTCCGCCCTCTACCGGGCTGATCTGTACGATACCGTTATTATTGGATTCACAAATGACATACATTGTGCCGGATTCGTTTACCACCACCTTCAAGGGCAGAAAATCCAGATCTCCTCCGTAAAGCGGGTGATCGGGCTTACCGTAAGTATGTATCAGCTCCCCGTTCCCGTCAAACACAAATATGCTCTTGGCGTCTCTGTCCGCCACATAGCAGGTATGATCAGCGGTCACATACATGCCCCGGGGATTCACCAGGATGCCCTCACCGAAGGCAGCGATCAGGTTAGCCTCCATATCCGCCACCACTACCCGGCGGTTTCCGCTGTCCAGAATATACATATAGCCATCGTCAGTCAGGGTGAAATCCGTGGGAGCAAGCAGCGCCTCCTCCCCGATCTTGGTTATCGTCTGATAGGGCAGGTATGCCGTCTGGGTCTCCGTCACATAGCCGTCGCCGTCAATGGTATAAGTCCTGTAAGGCGAATCCGCCTGTACCTTCATACTGTCCGCTGCCACTCCCAGGAATAACAGGAGTGCAGTCAATGACACGAAAAGTTTTTTCCATGCTTTTTTCATCAATCTACTCACCTTTCCTGTTTACTTGATACCGGAGTGCGCCATGGTATTCATGACGTTCTTCTGCAGGATGCAGAACAGCACCAGATTGGGCACAAACATGATCAGTGAGGCTGCCGCCGCCACACCCTGGCCGGCCACGGTATTATTGGTGGTAGTGCTGGTCAGCGTATTCATATAAAATGCCAGTGTCTTCAGGCCGTCGTCATTTACGTAATAATTGGAAGCCTCCATGTTGGTCCACACCTGCTGGAAAACCAGGATCGCGGCAGTGGCAATAGCGGGCTTGATCAGCGGCAGAATCACCTTTGTGTAAATCTGCAGCTCCTTCGCCCCGTCCATATAGGCCGCCTCGATCAGCGAATCCGGCACCTGGTCCACAAACTGCTTCACCAGAAACAGCGCCACCGGCAAAGGAATCAGCGGCAGAATCTGTGCCCAGTAGGTGTTTGTCATATGCAGCACGTTGACCACCAGATACCTGGGAATCATCACCGCCACGGGTACAAACATCAGGGCCAGCTGGTTGATATTCATCAAGGCGAACCTGCCCTTGAACTTCAGCTTCGACAGGGCATATGCTGCCGATGTGGTAAAGACCAGGGAAGAGAATACCACCGCCCCGGTGATCAGCAGGCTGTTAAACACATACTTGGAAAGCGGTATGCCCGCCGTGCGGGAAGCCTTAAACAGCTTGCGGAAATTATCCAGCGTGGGATTCGTGGTGATAAACTTCGGCGGGAAGGCGAACAGCTCTTCCATGGGCTTAAACGCGTGGAAGACGATGAACACAATAGGCAGTCCCGTTATAATTACCAGAGGAAGCACCATCAGCAGGATCTTGATCTGACCTTTTTCAAATTTCTTTGGATTAATCCCGTTCCCTTTGTAAGCCATCTTCTTCCTCCTTTAATCCTTCTCACCGAACAGCTTGTTGGCTATTTTCGAGAATACATTGACAATCAGCAGCAGTGCTACGGAAACAGCCGCAGCATATCCCATTTCGTAACGGATAAAGCCATAGTCTTCAATATGGTTTACTATCAGCTGAGCCGCATAACCCGGTGTGGGGTTGCCTGCCAGCATGGATGCCACCTGGCCGTTCTGAAAGGCTCCCACAATCTGCATGACCGCCGCAAACAACATCTGAGGCTTCATGCTGGGGATGGTGACATAAATCATCTCCTGGAACCGGTTCTTGACACCGTCGATAGCCGCCGCCTCATATAGGCTCTCATCCGTGTTCAGGATTCCGGCCAGGATCGCCAGAAAGCCCACGCCCATACTGCTCCACAGACCGATGATAATGACAATGGGCAGCAGATAGTTCGCGTTTACCAGCCATATAATCGGTTCGTTAATGACTCCCAGATCCATCAGCCAACTGTTTATGTACCCCGTCTGGTCGCCGGTGAACATGATCTTCCAGAGCACCGTCATAGCCACACCTGCCGTCATGCTGGGCGAGTAAAGGATCAATGCCAGCACTGTTCTCAGTTTACCCGGCAGATTCGCCAGCGCCCAGGCCAGCAGGAAGGACAGACAATAGCCTCCCACACCGACGATGATCGCGTACTTCACCGTGTTAGGCAGGACATACTGCATAAACACCTCGTCACTGGTAACCAGGTTGATGTAATTCAGGAATCCCACCGGCTTCGGAAACTGGATCACATTAAAGTTCGTAAAGGAAAGAACCACTGCCAGGCACACCGGAGTCAGGATGAAAATTGTAAACAGAAGAGCATAAGGAAGAAGAAACAGGTATCCTGCCTTATTGGAACGTTCCCTTCTGCTGATTTTGGTTGATTTCTTCATGGTTTCCTCCATTCCAAAATATCCGTTTTGTTATTTGGTCTCAAAAATTCTCCTTACTGCTTCCACCGAAGGCACCTTATACTCCTTAAGCACATTTCCTTCACTGTCTATGTATCCGAATTCTTCCAGCTTCCGCTCCGTCTCCCGCTCCACCGTCTTTACCGCCTTGTCGATACGTGCCCGCAGTGTATGGCCGTTTACCACGATGTCGTTGAAGGAGTTACTGATCTCACGCTCCATCATATAGCTGCCCAGAAGCCTTGGCGCTTCGAGAATATGAGATGCCTGCTCCATGATAATATCCTTGTGGGCCGTGGGGAACGGCAGCTTGCCGAATGCCTCCATGTTGGCCGTGGGCCAGATGTACTCGTCGCCGTACATAATCTGAAGCATCTGTCCGAACTCCGCCTGCACATCCGCACTGGACCACCAGTCCATAAACTCCCATGCCTGCTGCTCCCGCTTATCATCCGAGGCAAACATCACCGTACTCTCCGCGCCGCCTGACATGTAACGGTAAATCTCACCGGTCTCCTCGTCAACCGCTCCGGGAATCAGGGCAATATTCCAGGAATTCGCAATCTCCGGCGCCGCGTTGAGGATCAGGTTATAGGCGTTGAAATCCGCTATCCCGATGGGCAGGTCGCCGTTTCTGAAATGCTGGTAGAAATTGGGTATATCCACCGGCAGATTATACAGAGTAAACAATTCCGTCAGGGCAGTCAGACCCTCTATGGACGTTTCGCTGTTGACTTCGATTTCCTGGGCCGTATCCCCATAGAGAGCGCCGCCATGCTGGAAAAGCAGAGGCGTGGTGCCATGGAAATTCCGCATGACCAGCATGGACGCCGTAGGATAGTAAACATTCAGACCCCGCATCTGCAGATCAGGCAGCATGGCAATCAGATCATCCATGGTCTCAGGCGCCTCCAATCCCAGCTTCTCCAGAATATCCGTCCTGCAGAACATCACGTAAAAGTTCATGGTCTCCGGCAGAGAGTAGAAACCGTCGCCGATCACCGAGGATACCAGAATGCCCTCGCTGTATCTGCCGAAGACTTCCTTATAATTATCAAATTTGGTCAGATCCACCAGCGCTCCCCGGATTCCCAGCTCAAAAGGAATGGAATAATTGATTCCCGTGGCAATATCCGGTGTGTCGCCGGAGGCGTTGGCAAGAACCAGCTTCTGAGGATCCGTCATAATGGAAAGATCCACCTGAATACCCGTGCTCGCCGTAAACTGCTCGTCAATCATCTTCTGCATGATCTCCACATACTGCCTGGGACGGTTCACCCACACCTGCAGGTGGGAAGCGTCCGTATTGCTGGCGGAGTAAGATGTCCCGAAGAAGGAATGCCCGAAACGCTGGATTGATAGCCCCGCGCGCTGAAATACATTCAGCTTCTTAGGCAGTTTTGCATCTTCCTGATAAAAATATATTCTGTCTATGGAAAGCTTGTTGTTATTAATCAGATCTACAAAGTTAGCTATCTGTGTATTAATGGAATTCACACTGGTGGAAAGCTCCGCCACACGGTAGATCAGTTCGTCCGGCTCGTCTCCCAGGGTTTTTAACTGCTTTGCCGCTATAATGAGATAGCCGAAAGCCGCCACATCCTCCGCATCCTTTACGTCTGCATACTGCGTCGCGAATTCCGCCAGCTCGTAGAGCCGGTCTACCCAGCCATACAGCCTGGTCTGGACATCCGGTATGTATCTTGTCAGCTTCAGATCCCTGTACTTGTCTTTATTGGTGCCTGCAACCTTCGTGACCTCAAGGGACAGATCATTAATGCCGTTCATGATTTCATCCACCTGCTCCAGTACGTAGCAAAGGTTTTCCGCACTGATCGTAGCCGAAAGCGTATGTTCTCCTTTTGTTAAATAAACGCTTAACCTATTGCCTTCTTCGTCCTGAAGGGATCTGGTGGTGTACTTATTGGCGGATTCAACCGGATAACTCTGGAATGCAGCGTTCGGTATCTCACCGTCTATCCGAAAATCCACGAACACGGGAAAGTTATTTTTGTCAGCCTGGCGATAATTCATCGCCATATAATAATAACCGTCTGCATTTACATCAAACTGCCAGGTAATGGTCTGTCCTGCCTTTTTGAAGGAATCACCGTCCACCGTGTTCAGCACCGTCTCTCCGGTTGACAGGGGATAGAGCGCTCCGTCATACTCGCTGGTCGCGTGAATGGAAGAATCGTTTCTCATATAGAAGTTTTCGCCCTGGATGGTAGTCAGCGCCTCTCCCGGCGCAGCCTGGGAACCGGTGTACTCCGCTACAATCTCCGGCGCATGCAGGACAATGTCTCCCAGCAGAAACCTTCCCTCGCTGACTTCAATTTCCATCTCATGAGTGCCTTTTTCCAGCTCGACCTTTAGCGGGCCGGCATAACGATAGCTACTGTCGCCCAGATACTTGGTCTCCCACTGTATCAGCTTGGAAGGCATGGACACGATCTCATTGCCGTATCTGTCCAAAGATATGCCCTCGCTCTGCACCCAGGTAGTTTCAAAATTTAAGTTTCTTGTTTCATAAAAAGGATATTCCCCGTCAATTTTCACGGAAAACTCAACGGGAAGAATAGATTCATCATAAGACAGATAGTCAAACCCGATCCAGTAGAGCGCTGTCTCGGGTGCTTCTATATTCAGACGCAGGGACATACCGGGCTCCACATCCGCAACCTGGCCCTCATAGCCATGATTATCTGATGTGAGCACAGATATATCCTCTTTATTGATTACGTTTTCCAGGGAAAAGCTCTTCTCACCGCCCCGGTAATCAGCCGCCTTATATCCTGCGCTGACCTTCGTATAATTGGAAGAAAGTCTCTCAATGCTGAAGCCTTCCGCTTCTGTCGTCCGGCCCTCTGCTTCTTCCGCCCGGGAGATAAATCCGGTGTTTCCTGCCGAAATCGCCCCCCCCACTGCCATTACAGCTGTCAGTATCGACGCTATCATCCTTTCATACTTTCTACGCACCATGGAAAACCTCCTTACTCTATTGCCGCTCTTTTTCCTGCTTCGCATTGCTCAGCAGTTCGCCGAAAAAAGCATGTCATTTCTTTATCAGCCGTGCACTTTGTACATACATTTAAGTCATTTTTTAAGTGCTTGCTTTATTTTTACTTTTGAAAGCGGTTTATTTCTGTTTTCTTTAAGTTTTCACTTAATTACTGCTGCATTCGCTTAACTTTACCATTAACTTACCACATTCACTTCCAACAATCAACAGGCATTTTGTTTCTTGGTATCCAAAAATAATTATTTATTTTTGTCTATATTGTACAATAATTTAAGGTGGAATTATGCCATTGGAAGATTTGTGCTATTTTTTGACTATTTATGTATTGACTTAACTTTTTCGTCTGATTATAATCAGCGTATATGATATGGATTGGAGGCCGAAAATGTTATACTTACATTCCCTTTCCGAAGCAGAGGAAATTTTCAAGGCTCTGAGTACTCCCATGAGGCTTCGCATCATGGAGCTGGTCTATGCGGACGATCAGATGAGCATGAACGATCTGGCCAAGGCCCTGAACCTGACCAACAGCGCTATTTCACTGCATGTCAGCAAACTGGAGGACGCCGGGCTGGTAGCAATACACACCACTTCCGGGAAAAGGGGCGTGATGAAAATTGTGCGGCCTGTCTACTCCCGGCTGCTGGTGGATATGGCACCCCAGGCAAAGCCCAGACACTGCTATACCGACGACATCTCCGTAGGCCACTACATCTCCTGCGACGTGCATCCCACCTGCGGGCTGGCAACCCCGGCCAACATCATCGGCGACCTGGATAATCCCAAGGTCTTTTCTTACCCGGAACGCTTTGACGCAGATATTATCTGGATCGGCTATGGCAGCCTGACTTACAGCCTTCCCAACCGTCTGAACCCCGGGCAGTCCCTGCACGAGCTGCAGATCTCCTTCGAAATCTCCTCGGAATGTCCGGAGTTTAACGAGGATTATCCCAGTGACATCCACTTTTCCATCAATGACGTTCCGTTGGGAAAATGGATCAGTCCGGGAGATTACGGCGCCCGCAGAGGCATTATCTCACCTTACTGGTGGCCTGAGCTGCTGAACCAGTACGGACTGCTGAAGTCCCTGATCATCAACGAAAGCGGCACTTTCATCGATGGCACGCTGCGCATCTCAAAGACAAATATCCGGGATCTGCATATAGATCACAACAGCTCAATCAGTTTCACATTTTCCGTTCCTCAGGATACTGCCAACTGCGGCGGTCTAACCCTGTTTGGTGAGAATTTCGGCGATTACAGCCAGGCAATCCGGGTCAAGGCATACTACGAGGATTCCGGCAGGGAATCCAATGAACAGGGCGTTCACTCCCCTGCAAGCCAGGTCTGATACAATGCCACATGATCGTTAATACACGGCCAGGAGCCACCGGCTCCTGCCGTAACGCAGATATACTCTTTTCCGTGCACATCCGCCGCCAGGCTTGCCGCACAGCTTTTTGACTGATTCACATAACCTGTTTTGGCACAGATCACTTCCCCGTGGGTATCCTTGTCCTCGATCCGGCGCAGAAACCAGTTGGAGACCAGGAGCCCTTTCGGGTGCCGGTCATTAACGGCAGTATTGTATGTGTGTGCCGACAATACCTCACGACAGAACGGATTATCAGCCGCGGTCTTTAATATGACCGCAATATCATACACGGTACTGTAATGATCTTTGTCATAGAGCCCCACGCAGTTGGTAAAATGAGTGGAACCGGACAGGCCAAGCTCATTCAGCTTCTGATTCATCAATTCCACAAACGCTTCATGAGATCCGGACACATAGCAGGCAAGGCCCACCGCCGCATCCGCGCCGGAGGGCAGGATCGTCCCATAGAAAAGATCCCTGACCGTCACCCTTTCTCCCACTTCAAATCCCACATTGCTGCAGCGGTTGACAAAGCTGTAATCCGTTATATCTATTGTAATCTCAAATGTATCATCCAGTATGGGATTGTTTGCCCAATCCTCTCCGCCAATTCCCAGCGCATCCGCCGCGGTCAGAATCGTCAGCACTTTCGTCATGGATGCCGGGCTCATGCCTGTCTTGGCATTTCTTTGAGCCAATATGGCACCGTTCTCCACGTCAATCACTATCCCGTACTCGCTGATTACACTGTCCGCAAACCCCGTAGTGTACGCCGTACTCACTGCCTCGTAGACCTCCGGCTGAAGACTCTCGCCTCCTTCCTTCCCGTCGTCCTGATCCTCCGGCGTAATCTGTGCCGCCAGACTTCCCGTACCTGCGCCGAAAGCATTGCTCACAACATTGATCCGGCCGGGAGTGACCGGAATTTCACCGTCGGTATTCTCCCCGTTCGGGCTGCCGTCTCCCGGAGCTCCGGCATTTGGATTAGCGTCCGGATTCCCAGGCGCAGTTTCATCATCGGCATTATCCGGCGGCATTGTAATCATGGCAATCTCTCTATTGTTCTCCGTACCGTTGCTGCCGGCCGCAGCATATTTTGCTCCATTGCTTTCATCCTGCTTTTCTCTGCGGTTTCCGGCAATTGCCCCGGCGGCAGTCACCGCCAAAATCAAAAGTGCCAGTGCCGTTACAGGCAGCACCTTTCTCTGTATCAGCTCCGCCCGTTTCTTTTCCCTTTTCATCTCCTCGATTCTTCGCCTGCGGCGTGCGCTCCGCTCTGCTTCCGATTCGTTCATTCTCTCGTCATTCATCTATCTTTACTTCCGTTATCCTTCCGTTTATTCTATTCCGCGTTTTGCTACCGCAGAATCTTTCCCTGCTATACCTATTTTTCAATTCCTTATGTTCTTTACGTTTTCCTGAAATATCTGATCAGCTTGCCGTAATCTCGCAACTCCCGCGGTGTTCCCTGCCGCCCTTCAGGCCTTACGCACGATGTCGGCAAACTCCGCCCCCGCAGCTCTCGCCAGATCCGACGGCGCAAGCTCCAGCTGAGAGCCGATGCGCCCGCCGCTGACAATGATATTCTCCAGAACTTCCGCCGAGCTGTCAATGCGGGTCACGTACTGCTTCTTCATGCCAACTGCAGTACAGCCGCCGCGGATATAGCCGGTGACGGCGTTGATGTCCTTCACATGGATCATCTCCACGCTCTTTTCACCCACGCTTCTTGCTGCCGCCTTCAAATCCAGCTCCCCCGCAATGGGAATCACGAAAACAAAATAATTCTTACTGTTTCCCACAGTCACCAGCGTCTTGTACACCTTTTCATAAGGCTGGCCCAGGATATCCGCAATCTGCAGCCCATCTACAAATTCCTCACATTCATAGGTATAATGCTTAAAGGGAATCCCCAGGGACTCCAGCATCCGCATGGCGTTGGTCTTCACTTCCTTCTGTTTTGCCACGTCTGCCTCCTCTAAAGTCATAAAATCTGCAGCATATATGCCTTTCGCTGCTTCTCACCGGCTGTCGGTTCCTGCGCTTTACGCAGATCAATCTTCCTGGTTTCAACTTTGTTTTACAAACACAGTTTTTCATGCTATACTTGCCATGTTCAGTATAGCATAGCTTTTCCCATACTGCCACAAAAGATTCTGAAAATTCAGGAGGTTTTTCATGTATTCGCTATTACTTGTGATCATTTATATCGCTTTTATCAGTCTGGGGCTGCCGGACTCTCTTATAGGTTCCGCCTGGCCCGTTATGCACCGGGAACTGGAAGTGCCCGTGTCCTGCATGGGCATCCTCACCATGCTGATCTCCGGCGGTACCATCCTTTCCAGCCTGCTTGCCGACCGCCTTACCCGAAAATTGGGCACGGGACTGGTGACCGCGGTCAGCGTTCTTCTTACCGCTGCCGCACTGTTTGGCTTTTCCGTTTCCGACTCCTTCCTGCTGCTCTGCATCTGGACCGTTCCCTACGGTCTGGGAGCCGGCGCCGTGGACGCCTCCCTGAATAATTACGTGGCGCTCCACTATGCTTCCCGGCATATGAGCTGGCTTCACTGCTTCTGGGGCGTTGGCTGCTCAGTAAGTCCATATATTATGGGCTATGCACTCACCGGCCACAGCTGGAATCTTGGCTTCCGCATTGTATCCGCGCTGCAGATTACGCTGACCGCCATTCTTTTCCTGAGTCTTCCCCTGTGGAAAAAGGCCGCTGTCAATGCCGTTGCCAATGTCGGCTCTTCCGCAGTATCAGACAGCAAAAGGTCTGCCGAAAAGCCCCTCTCCATGAGCCGAATGCTGCGCATAAAAGGCGTCCCCCTGGTGCTGGCCGCCTTCTGGTCCTATTGCGCCCTGGAATCCACCACCGGCATCTGGGCCAGCAGCTATCTGGTGCAGCACCGGGGGATTGACGCGGAGACGGCCGCCATGTTTGCTTCCCTGTTTTACCTGGGCATCACCTTTGGACGCTTCCTCAGCGGCTTTGTGGCAGACCGGCTGGGAGACCGCAGGCTCATCCGCCTGGGGACACTGACAGCCCTGGCCGGCGCTATCCTGATCCTGCTGCCCCTCCCCATCCACTTTCCGGCCCTGGCAGGCCTGATCATTATCGGCCTTGGCTGCGCGCCGATATACCCTTCCATCATTCATTCCACCCCTGATAACTTCGGAGCGGAAAATTCTCAGGCCATTATCGGCGTCCAAATGGCAAGCGCTTATCTGGGCTCCACCTTTATGCCGCCTCTGTTCGGCCTTTTGGCCACCCATGTTTCCATCGGGCTCTATCCCGCCTATCTGCTGCTTTTCGTAGGACTGATGCTGTTCATGTGGGAAAGGATGAAAGAAAGCTCCAGGACTGGCAGCAATGCTGCGGCGTGAAAGTTTACTTGAAAATGTAAAAGCGCATCCACAGAATCCGCCTTTTTAAGGATGAATTCGTGAATGCGCCTAAAATGCGGCGGCTCACCTTTCGCAACTCGCAAACGCTTCGCTTTTTGCTCGTATCGCCGCCTGAAATGCGGCGGCTCAGTTGTTGTTTTTTGCTGCCTTCTCACTCTTCAGGGCTGCGGTAAGCTGGGGCACGATCTTGTTCAGGTCGCCCACGATACCGTAATCAGCCACGTCAAAGATGGGAGCACTCTCGTCCTTATTGATCGCCACAATGAGATCGGACTCTTCCATGCCGGCAACGTGCTGGATGGCTCCGGAGATGCCGATGGCAAAGTAGATCTGGGGACGAACGGTCTTGCCGGTCTGGCCCACCTGCAGATCCTTAGGTTTCCAGCCGGAATCCACTACTGCACGGGAGCAGGAAACGGTACCGCCCATCACCTCGGCAAGCTCCTCCAGGATCTTGAAATTATCCGGGCTGCCCACACCACGTCCGCCGGACACGAGTACCTTAGCGTCCATAATGTCAACCGTATCGGAAACAGCCTTCACCACTTCCTTGATGGTGACATATCTGTTGTTGGGCGTAAAGCCGGGATTATATTCCTCTACCACAGCCTTTGCACCTGCCACAGGCTGAAGCTTCTGCATAACGCCGGGACGGACGGTTGCCATCTGGGGGCGGTTGTCCGGGCAGGCGATGGTTGCAATGGTATTACCGCCGAAAGCGGGACGAGTCATCAGCAGCTGATTGTGCTTCTGCTCAATTCCGGGCCTGGGCTCCAGCGGGAAATCGCCGATCTCCAGCACGGTACAGTCTGCGGTCAGACCGGTTGCCACCCTTGCGGAAACAGTGGGGCCCAAGTCCCTGCCGATAGCGGTCGCGCCCACCAGAACAATCTCAGGCTTATACTGATTAATGGCGGAAGCCAGCGCATGGGCATAAGGCTCCGTCCTGTAAACCTCCAGCTCAGGATCATCTATCAGGATTACCTTATCTGCGCCGTATTCTGCCAGCTTGTCAGCCAGTGCCTTGACCTGATAGCCGATCAGAACTGCCGTAACTTCTGTAGAAAGCTTTTCTGCCAGCTCTTTCCCTTTTCCAAGCAGCTCATATGCAATCCCGCTGATTTCGTTGTCCACCTGCTGGGCGAACACAAATACGCCCTTGTATTCTTCAATATTCTTGGTTACCATGGTTTGCCTCCTATATTAGATAATGTGCTTCTCTTTGAATTTGCCCACAATATAGCTGACTGCATCTTCGGGTGAATCGGGAACAATCTTCTCGCCCGCGCCCTTGCGAACCTTGTCGGACGCCTTTGCAATCTTGGTAGGAGAGCCCGCCAGACCAAGGTTTCCGTCGTCCACATCCTTCAGATCAGCTCTGCCCCAGGTTGTAACCTCTGCCTTGCAGGCGTCAAAAATTCCGCCGGGGGTCATGTAACGGGGCGCGTTCAACTCGGAAAGCGCCGTAATCAGGCAGGGCATTTTGGTCTCAACCACATGGTACCTGTCGTCATACTGTCTCTGAACGGTAACCGTGTCGCCGTCAACCTTGATGTCCTGTGCATAGGAAATAACAGGAATCTGCAGATGCTCGGCAATCTGAGGCCCAACCTGAGCCGTGTCGCCGTCGATAGCCTGACGGCCGGTGATAATCAAATCATATTCCATATTTCTCAGTGCGCCTGCAATGGTAGTGGAAGTCGCCCAAGTATCTGCGCCGCCCAGAACTCTGTCCGTTACCAGAACAGCGTTGTCGGCTCCCATAGCCAAAGCCTCCAGAAGTACGTCCTTTGCCTTGGGAAGACCCATGGTCAGCACGGTAACCTCTGCGCCGTACTGATCCTTCAGTCTCAGCGCCGCCTCCAGGCCCGCCTTGTCGTCAGGATTCATGATCGCCAGCATTGCGCCTCTGTCCAGTGTTCCGTCAGGATTGAATTTAACGCCGCCTTTTGTATCGGGCACCTGCTTAATACAAACAACAATTTTCATTGTATTTTCTCCTTACTCTATATTTTTGACTTCTATATATCGCGCAATCCCTCACGGGAACTCTGAAAGCCTTCGGCTTCCGGAGTCCCGCCTTACTTAAGCAGATTCGCAGAAATGACCATTCTCTGGACCTCGGAGGTGCCTTCGTAGATCTCGGTGATCTTTGCATCCCGCATCATACGCTCCACGTCGTACTCTCTGATATAGCCGTAACCGCCGTGCAGCTGAACCGCCTTGGTGGTAACCTCCATTGCAACCTCCGCCGCATAAAGCTTAGCCTGAGCCGCTTCCACAGAGTAGGAAATCTTGGGATTGCTCCTGTATTCGTCCTTCTTCAGCGCAGCCTTGTATACCAGCATCTTGGCAGCCTCCACCTTCGTCGCCATGTCAGCCAGCTGGAACTGGGTATTCTGGAAGCCACTGATGGACTTGCCGAACTGCTTTCTCTCCTGGGTGTAAGCAATGGTCCGCTCCAGAGCGCCCTCGGCAAGGCCCAGTGCCTGTGCGGCAATGCCGATACGTCCGCCGTCCAGGGTGTGCATGGCAATATTAAAGCCCTTGCCCTTCTGTCCCAGCAGATTATCCTTGGGAATACGGCAGTCCGTAAAAATAAGCTCATAAGTAGAAGAACCGCGGATACCCATCTTTTTCTCCTTCGTACCAAAGGTGAAGCCGGGCGTACCCTTGTCAACAATAAAGGCTGAAATCTCCTTCAGCTTCTTGCCTCTCTTCTCTACAATGCCTGTTACCGCGATCACAATGTATACGTCAGCTTCCTTACCGTTGGTAATAAAGCATTTGGAACCGTTTAACACCCACTCGTCCCCATCCAGTACAGCCTTGGTCTGCTGCCCCTGGGCGTCAGTACCCGCACCGGGCTCGGTCAGGCCGAAAGCGCCGATCTTGCGGCCGCTTGCCAGATCGGGAAGATATTTCTGCTTCTGCTCTTCCGTTCCGTAAGTCAGGATAGGGTCAATACAGAGGGAAGTATGTGCGGAAACGATAACTCCTGTGGTACCGCAGACCTTGGACAGCTCCTCCACACACATAACATAGGTCAGAATGTCACAGCCCTGCCCACCGTACTCCTTGGGAACGGGAATGCCCAGGAAGCCGTACTTTGCCATTTTTTCCACAGTCTCCCTGGGAAAGCGCTCTTCCTCGTCAACTTCCTGCGCCAGAGGCTTTACCTCGTTCTCGGCAAAGTCACTGAACAGCTGTCTCGCCATCTCATGTTCCTTGGATAATGTAAAATCCATGATGATTAATCCTCCATCTATTAATTATTTGAAATACAGCTTCCCGGGATACCGGCCCAGGAAGCCGCCACAGTCATAATCCGCTTACTTAGCATAATTGTAGAAGCCCTCGCCGGTCTTCTTGCCCAGCTTGCCCGCACGAACCATCTTCCTCAGGAGCGGAGAAGGAGCATACTTGGATTCGCCGGTCTCGGCATAGATAACCTCCATAATAGCCAGCACGATGTCCAGGCCGATATAGTCACCCAGAGCGAGAGGTCCCATAGGATGATTTGCACCCAGCTGCATAGCCACATCAATATCTTCCACAGACGCAACGCCTGCAGCATATACATTAACAGCCTCGTTGATCATGGGGATCAGAATTCTGTTTACCACAAAGCCTGCTGCCTCTTTTACCTCCACGGGAGTCTTGCCGATCTCTGCGGCAATGCCTTTGATCTTCTCAACCAGATCTGCGGGAGTATTGGCACCTGCAATCACCTCCACCAGCTTCATCCTGTCAGCAGGGTTGAAGAAGTGCATGCCGATCAGAGGACGATCCAGGCCGTTGCCCATCTCGGTGATGGAAAGGGAGGATGTATTGGACGCAAATATGCAGTCCTTCTTCACGATCTGCTGCAGCTCCGTAAAGGTCTGCTTCTTGATCGCCATATTTTCAGGGCATACCTCAATCACAAGATCACAGTCCGTGCAAATGTCCTTTAAGCCGGTGGCGATCTTCTTCATGATCTCTTCGCCCTTTTCCGCGCTGATCTTCTCCTTGCCTACCAGAAAATTAATGTTCTTCTGAATCTTGGCCTTGCCGCCGTCAGCGAACTCCTGCTTTATGTCGCAGAGGCAGACCTCATAGCCGTCCGTCATGGCAAATGCCTGTGCAATGCCGGCTCCCATAGTACCTGCACCGATAATACCTACCTTCATGATTGAATCCTCCTTATATGTTGTATGACATCGGTTCCGTTGCGGAACCGATCATTAATTCACAAATTTGTCGGAACTACGCATTCTTAAACGGTTCCTTTACCTTCTCCTTGTTCTTGTCAAGGAAGAATGCCATGCCGTACTTCTGATCTTCCGTCTCAAAACAGGCTCCGAAAAGCTTCTCCTCTATCACCAGCGCCTCGTCCATAGCCTCATCCAGACCTTCGTTAATGGCCTTCTTGCAGTTACGAACCGCAATGGGCGCATTCTTTGCGATGGTGGATGCCATTTTTTCCGCTGCCGCCATCAGGACCTCCTGCGCCGTCTTTACCACATTTCCCTCGGCATCTGTCTCTGCGGAGAACACCTCGTTTACCAGGCCGATCCTGAAAGCCTCCGCCGCCTTAATATTGCGTGCGGTATAGATCATCTGCTTTGCCATGCCTGCACCTACCAGACGGGCCAGACGCTGGGTGCCGCCAAAGCCGGGGGTAATCCCAAGGCCCACTTCGGGCTGGCCGAATACGGCATTGTCAGAACAAAGCCTGATGTCGCAGCTCATGGAAATCTCACAGCCCCCGCCCAGGGCAAAGCCGTTCACAGCCGCAATCACGGGAATGGGAAAGGTCTCCAGCCTGCGGAACACGTCATTCCCTTTCTTTCCGAAGGCCTCACCCTCTTCCTTGGTCAGCGTGCTCATCTCTCCTATATCTGCACCCGCCACAAAGGATTTCTGTCCTGCACCGGTAAGGATCAGACAGCGTACTTCATTTACGTCCACTCCGTCCAGCACCTCATTCAGCTCATCCAGCACCTGGGAATTCAGCGCGTTCAGCGCCTTCTCCCGGTTGATGGTGATGGTAGCGATATAACCCTTTTGTTCATATAATATATATTCCATATTTCCTCACATTCCGCCGCCCAGGGAGGTGGATTCCCACTCCCGGAGATGGATTCCCACTCCCGGAGGCGGATTCCCTCTCCCTGGCACCATATTTGCATTTAACTGTCTTTGCTTTTAGTCCTCGATCTTTACGATAGTGGAGCAGCCCATGCCGCCGCCGATACACAGAGTTGCCAGGCCGGTCTTTGCTCCCTTGGCCTGCATCTCATGGAGCAGAGTCACCAGAATACGACATCCGGAAGCTCCTACAGGATGACCCAGGGCAATCGCGCCGCCGTTGGGATTCAGCTGCTTGTCTACATCAATACCCAGCTCTTTTCCTACTGCTACGGACTGTGCCGCAAAGGCCTCGTTTGCCTCGATAATGTCAAAGTCCTCAATCTTCATGCCGGTCTTTGCCAACACCTTTTTGGTGGACGCAACGGGTCCGATCCCCATAACCTCGGGACGGACACCTGCCAGAGCGCCTGCAACAAAGGTAGCCATAGGCTTAACACCCAACTCCTTCGCCTTTTCCTCGCTCATAACCACAATTGCCGCAGCGCCGTCGTTAATACCGGAAGCGTTGCCTGCGGTAACAAAACCGTCGGGATTGATGGGACGAAGCTTCTGCAGCCCTTCAATAGTGGATCCTGCACGGGGTCCCTCGTCTACCTTGAACTCGATGGTCTCCTTCTTTTTCTTTATCATAACGGGAACGATCTCATTGTCAAAGGCGCCGGATTTCTGTGCAGCCTCTGCCTTCTGCTGGCTCTTCAAAGCAAACTCATCCAACTCTTCACGGGTCAGTCCCCACTCACGGCAGATATTGTCAGCCGTCATAATCATATGATAATCATTGAATGCGTCCCAAAGGGCATCCTTAATCATGGTATCCACCAGGGTGCCGTTGTTCATTCTGTAGCCGTAACGGCCCTGAGGAATCGCATAAGGAGCCATGGACATGTTTTCCATACCGCCTGCCACTACGATATCCGCATCGCCTGCCATAATCATCTGCGCCGCCTGATTTACACAGTTTAATCCCGAGCCGCACACCACGTTCATGGTGACTGCAGGCACCTCAATGGGAAGTCCTGCCTTGATGGATGCCTGACGGGCTACATTCTGGCCCTGTGCCGCCTGAATCACGCAGCCCATGTAAACCTGATCAACCGCTTCCGGCTTCACACCCGCCCTGTTCAGCGCCTCCTTAATAACGATCGCGCCCAGCTCAGCGGCGGGGGTCGTGCTCAGTGTGCCTCCCATGGTACCGATGGCGGTACGGCATGCGCCGGCTAATACTACTTTCTTTGCCATGTTTTTTCCCTCCAATGATATAATATTGATTGTTATTTTTTTGTCATAACCCTGCCTTTAAGTGTACCATAGTCCCAGCTGATTTGCAATGGATTTTCTAGCTATTTATAATACTGGGCCTGGGCATCAAACATTTTCGCATAAATTCCGCCGGGTATGCCTGCCAGCTCCTCATGACTTCCGTATTCCGCGATTTTACCGTCCTCAAATACCGCGATCCGGTCGCAGAAACGACAGCTGGACAGCCTGTGGGAGATATAAAAGGCCGTTTTCCCGCCCACCAGCATATGAAACTGCCGATAGATCTCATATTCCGCAATGGGGTCCAGAGCCGCCGTCGGTTCGTCCAGAATAATCACCGGTGCTTCCTTATAGAGCGCCCTGGCAATGGCAAGTTTCTGCTGCTCCCCGCCGGAGGGTTCTATCCCATCCTCTTCGAAAATCTTAAACAGCCGGGTATCCGTTCCCTTGCTCAGCTTCTCCACCATCCCGTCAAGCTCCACCAGCTTTAACAGCCGTTCCAGCTTTTCCCGTTCCTGATCCTCAAAGGCAATATTTTCCCCGATGCTAAAGCCGAAAAGCTTGAAATCCTGAAATACCGGGGCAAACTGCCGCATGTATTCTTTATAATCATATTCCCGGATGTCCCGGCCGTCCATGAGGATCCTGCCCTCCGTGGGATCGTAAAGCCTGCACAACAGCTTGATGAAAGTGGTTTTCCCCGCGCCGTTTAAGCCCACGATGGACAGATGCTCTCCCGGCTGGACGATAATATTCACGCCGTCCAGCACCTTCCTGTCCGTGCCCGGATAGGCAAAGCCCACATTCTGAAATTCCAGACGGTGCTCCCCTTTTTCCACATGGACAGTTCCCTTGGGAATCGCCTCCGGATATTCCATGAACAATACATATTCATAGGCGTAATTACAGCGTTTCATCATTTCCTGCACATTCCAGATCAGCCCGCCCAGAGTATCGTTCAGCGCCCCTGCCGCGGAAATCATCTGGGTAAAAATACCGACAGTAAACACCTGCCGTATGGCAAGCAATCCCGTATAAGCATAAGTAATCAGAGATCTGACCAAGCCCGTCACCGTCATAAACATCGAATAGGGATATGTTTTATCGGCCTGCCACTTCCAGCCCTCGGTACTCTCCTTTGTATAACCTTTCCATTTATTCACCAGCATCTTGCGGGCGTCATACAGGCGAATATCCTTTCCAAAACGAAAGTCCACGATCCCCCAGCCAAAGTAGCCAAACAGGCGGTTTGCTTTGGAAAGGCGTCCATATGCCTCCAGCTCCACCTTATTCTGCCTGGAGGTGGCCACGCCGTTCAGCGCCACCTGCACCAGTATCACTGCCAGCAATAACGGTGCGTGCATGGTAATAATGGAGACAAAGCCTGCAATTTTGAAGACATTTCCCAAAAACATAAAGAGCTGCTCCGCGATTCCGTAAGCCCCTCCCGAATACCAGGTCATGCCTGTACGAGCCTTTTCCAGCTGGTCCAGAGCCGCCTTGTCCTCGGTGAGCTGAAAGTCCAGCCCCATGGAGTGCAGACTGATCTGCATGGTAAAATAATTGTCCAGCCGCTCCTGATATTTCTGAAGCATCATGTTCAGCCTGTCATTTACCACCTGCAGGATGCTCTCTCCGACAACGAGGATCCCGGCATAAAGGGCAAGCGTCCGGAGATTACGGGAGGTGCAGAGCTCATCCACCAAAAGAGGCGTGATAAAAATTCCCAGAAAGGGCCGGGCCGTCTCTATCAGCGTCTTCAATCCTTCCAGCAGAAAGAACCGGGGATAGCGCTTCCAGGCGGTGGAAAATAAAACTCTGATGACCGAATTTAACTTTTTCATACCTCCGCCTCCTGTCCGTCCTGGTAGTACTGTGCCTGCAGTTCAAACATGCGGGCGTATTCCCCGCCTTTTGCCATCAGCTCCTCATGGCTGCCGTACTCGATCATCCTGCCTTCCGCAAACATGGCCACCCGGTCGCAGAACCTGGTGGACGCCAGCCTGTGAGAAATGTAAACCGCCGACTTCTTTCCGATCATATGATTAAACCGCTCATACATCTGCTGCTCCGCCAGGGCATCCAGCGCCGAGGTAGGCTCGTCCAGCACCACCACCGGCGCGGATTTATACAGGGCCCTGGCCAGGGCCAGCTTCTGCCTCTCTCCCCCGGACAGATCCACTCCGTCATCGTCCACCACTTTCAACAGTTCGGTGGCGATCCCCTTAGGCAGGGTGCCGATTCTGTCACCCAGACCCGCCTCTTCCGCCGCTGCTTCCGCCCTGGAGCAGTCCGTGTCTTTCATTGCCTTCATGGAAATATTTTCCGCAATGGGAAACGCCAGCACCTCTATATTCTGGAACACGGGAGCAAACAGCCTATAATACTCTTCCCGCCTGAATTTCCGGATGTCCACCCCGTTTAAGGTAATATATCCTTCCGTGGGATCGTACAGCCTGAGCAGGAGCTTAATCATGGTCGTCTTGCCGGCGCCGTTTAACCCCACCACTGCCAGCTTTTCTCCCGGATGCAGGGTCATACTCAGATGATCCAGGGCATTTTTCTCCTGCTTTAAATAACGGTAACACACGTCATGAAATTCTATGGTATATTCTTCCGCCTTCGGAACGGGAACGGTATCCTCCTCTTCTTCCATATCCAGCTCCATAAAGGTCCTGAAATCATCCACCTCCAGAGACGCCCTCTCATAGTCCCCAAACCGGTGCAGGAACTGCAGCATACTTCCTGAAAAAGAAAACGCCAGCGCCAGATACATGGTAAAGTCGCCCACGGAAAGCCCCTTTTGTAAAACGGCATAAAGCAGCGCTCCATAAATCCCCGCATTGCCCGCCAGGTACAGGAGCTGCACCACTACCGAATGCCGGAACCACAGCTCTTTATTATAATCTATACGCTCCTCCCGCCTGGCAAATATCTGACGCTGCTTTTCCGTTAAAAAGCCGGCCAGGTCAAACAGGCGAATGTCCTTGGCATAGTCAAAATCCTGGGTGACACGGCTCATGTAATTCACCTGCCGCCAAACCGGCGCCAGCTTATCCCATACCTCCCGCTTATCCGTGCGGATAGTCTTCCGGTAATACAGATATTGAAGGCTTCCCAGCACGATCAGGAAGATCACCAGACCCGGATTCAGAACCGTAACTGCCGCAAAGGTGGAAATCACCACGCAGAGGTTTCTTCCCAAAGTATCCATCAGGTGCATCATGCCCTCCACGCCGTTATTGTTCCCACCGGTGGCCTCGGTGGCCCGCTGATGGACATCCAGCACATCCGGCTGCTCCAGCCTTTGATAATTCAGCCCCAGCGCCTTGTCCACCCGTTCCGTGATAATATACATTCTCACATAAATTAAGCGGTGCCAGATCTTGTTCTGGGCAAAAGCGTTGCCCAGGGTTAAAACGGCGGCAATACCCCCGGCAATCAGGATCAGCTTAAGGAGCGATTCCGCTTTCTCCCCGGCATCCCCTTCCGCCTGTACCAAGTCGATCACATACTTGCCCACAATCCCCCAGTAAAAGGAGAGGATCGAACCGCATATAATGCCCAGCAGGACAATCGGGATTACCGCCGGGCAGTATTGTTTCATTTTCTTAATGATGTATATCGTATTGCTCCGGATTCCAAACTGCCGATGCAGCGGGTTTTCGTTTCTGTCATGATATTCTGCCATAGTTCCTCCATTCCTCTGCAGTAAGTCAACACCCTCCGTTTCCTGTCCCAAAACGGAATCCTCTCTGCCCATTCCACATTCCCAAAGCCAACACTCCTTATAATACTATAATTTTCCGGAAATATCAACGCTCCCTGTGGATCTAAGCTTTTTATGTTTACATTCGAGTTATTTTAGTTCATCTAACACTTTGGCGGCACCCGCACTGGTATCCTTATAGCTTGTCGGGAAATGTCAAGAGGGACTCCGATACGTGACATCGGAGTTCTTTTGCAATAATCCCTATTCAGCAACAATAATGCCATAATAGTTTTTTCCTTTAGGATATATATTTGCACGAGTTGAGAATGGGAACTGCAGAGGCAGAATTTGCGGATATGATCTGGGAAATCCGCAGCCAGACGCAGATACTATCGCTCTGGCTTGGATGGGAAATCAGAAGTATACTGTGCATGATGATATTGCAGAATTTACCTACTTCCATAATGTTTTCGTTTTCTTCTCTTTTTGGTCCATGACTTTCTTTACTTCACCGGCATGTATTTATCCAGATACTCATCAACGGCCTCCATCCACTGCCTGGATAGGGCACCGTCGTTCTGAAGGCCATGCCCGGAGTGAGGAAACTCGATGTACTTGAAATCCACATGGTTCTCCTCCAGTGCAGACTTCAGACGCAGGGAAGCCAGGTATGGCTGCACCTTGTCATGGGTGCCGTAAGCAGCTACGGTGGGAACGGGATTCGTGCTCACCCACTCGGCGGCAGCAATAGGCTTCACCTTTTCCAGATAAGAGCCGTCCGCCACTTCTTCAGGAGAAATCTCAACACCGGCCATCACACTGAAAAGCCCGGCACAGGCTTCGTCGCTCTGGTCTAAGCCAAAAATTCCCCAATCCTCCTGATAGAAACTGGAAGGCCCAACTCCCCCGAAGGTAAACACAACAGGAACGGGAGCTTCCGCCCCGTCACGGTAGGCATAGATCATGGCAAGTGCATGACCTGCCGAACCACCTGCCACGGTCATTTTGTCAATATAATACCCGGCCTCCTTCGCAGCGGCAATAACCTCGGGAATGGCCGTCTTGATCTCATTTGACTGAGTGAGTACACTGGCATTGTTCGTTTCGGTACGGAGCGTGTAATTAATGCCTGCCGCTACATAGCCCTTGCTGCAAAGCCACGACAGCATTTCCCTGTCCCCCGCCTTATCACCGGATGTGAATCCACCTGCATGAAGATACACAACGAGACCATAATCCTCCTTTGTGTTGTCCTTCGGCAGATAGAGGTCAAATAGGTTCGCCTCTCCGTCGCCGTAAGGAATGTCTGTCTTCAGCGTTCCGATTTCATCACTCCACGCAGGAGAATATTCCTTCGACCAGGAGGGAGTAATGGCAAACTTCGATACCATACCGGCAGCGAAGGCCACACAAAACACAAGGATACCCATACCAATCGGCACTACTCTCACCTTCTTTTCTTTCTTGATTTTGCTCATAGAAAATTACCTCCGAACAGCGTGCCGCCCAACAGCAGATTCATAACCGCCCTGACAGCCAATCTGCCAAGCACAAAGGCGACCGCAGCTATCGCCACAAGAATAATGATGCGCTTTGTATGAATTGACATTTTCTAACTCCTTCCTACTATAATATTCCTTTGACAGCATGGACAATCTGTACTATAATTCGCTTAGACATTTGTATCGTCATTTAAAAGTGTATCAGCGAACCGATTTGCTGTCAAGAGGACGTGAAAAATGAGACAAAACGCCAAAAATGTATCACCGCTAAGCAACGAGGCCAGAAACGCTTATACCACAGGACACATAACAGAAGCTCTATGGGAACTGTTGAAGCGCTCCCCATTCAGTGAGATTACCGTCAGCAAGATATGCAGTCAGGCAGGAGTGGGCAGGGCTTCCTTTTACCGAAATTTTGAAAGTAAGGAGGATGTGCTGCAAAAATGGCTGGATCAGGTCACGGACGATTTTGTCTCCCGCTCCGCCATCAGCTTTGAGAAGGACAGCTCCAAAGAATATTTCACCAAATTGTTTAACCACATGACGCAGTATAGGGAAATCTGTCCGATTCTTTATAAAGCAGGTCTGACCCAGCTATTAAAAGACGAATTCGACAAACGATTTCTCTTATCATATCAAAACATTTATGGAGAGTTCAAATCCTGTTTTCTGTCCGGAGGCATTTTTAACATTGTGCTGTTATGGCTGGTAAAGGGATGTCCGGAGACACCGGAAGAGATTGCCGGGAAACTGGCCAATATTCTGTCAGATACTTTTTAAAACCATCCTATGGACAGAGACCTGAATGCTAGCGTACAACCGCGAATACCATATCTGCCAAATATATTAAAAGCATAATCATTCCTTCTGTTCTGTTGATCACCTTTTGTTTCATCGAGAATAAAAATATTAAAGCACTGGTACCAATTAATATAACCAAATCATATATAGAAGCGGCAATGACCCCAATGGGGTGAATTACGGAGGAAATGCCAAGTATAAACAAAATATTAAATATATTGGAGCCAACCACATTTCCAACCGCAAGCCCGTTTTCGCCTTTCCTGGAGGCAACTACAGATGTGACCAGCTCCGGCAACGACGTACCTACGGCAACTATCGTAAGCCCTATTAAAGTTTCAGACATTCCAAAAGCCTTTGCCACGGTCTTAGCACCATGTACAACTGCCTGCCCGCCTCCGATAATCAAAGTTAAGCCAGACAAAATCAGCACCACACATTTCCAAAGGGGCATTTTTTCTCCGGATTCCTCATCACCTGCCCTTTTCTTCGCATCGACTATAAGATAAAAAGTATAGCCGAAAAATATTACTAATAGAACAATACCTGTCAATCTGCCGGCACCGCCGGCAATTTCGTTCATTTCAAATTGCAGAAGCTTTCCGTTAAACAGCGCTCCGGCGCCAGTCATCAATAGCAGCAGTACTGTCACCCCAATAGAAACCGGAATATCCCTTTTTAAAATCACCTGATCTACCGGCAGCGGGCGGATAACCGAACAAACCCCCAATACACCAAGCAGATTAAATATATTGGAACCAATTACATTACTTAATGCAATTTCATTTGACCCCTGCAGCGCTGCAGAAGTACTCACTGCCAGTTCCGGGGCGCTGGTACCCATTGCCACAATTGTCAGCCCAATAATGACCTTAGATATTTTAAAGTTTCCCGCAAGGGCTGAACTTCCATCGACAAACAGGCCGGCCCCTTTTACTAAGGCGGCAAATCCCGCCACAAGCAATAAAATATGTACTCCCATCATTTCTTTGCCTCCCCTGAAATATTTTATTTGTTAATATTGATCTCGGAACCGCCTGGATTGACGCCTGATACAGCGCGCCTCCTGTCACAGCCTGCAGAGAGCAAAAAAAGAGACCTCTACTGCATGAAAATGCAATAAAAGTCTCGCTTTTTATAATATGCTCCGGAGGGACATCCCCTCGTATTGACGAAACACATTACGCAGTATCTGTTTCACCGCGCAAGCTACTCCCTGATATTGTCAATATACTAAATCATTTCTGATTTGTCAATGCTAACCTCTCTTTCTCATACTCCTCCACCGCCGGATCCACAATATAGCTGGTGCGCCTCCACTCCTTCGTCCCCTCAACCTTCACCGCAGGCTGGGTGTGCTTCGCCAGGAACCGTGTCAAGGCATACAGATCAATCCAGATTTCATTATTCCCTTCCTTCTGGGACTCGTCAAAAATCAACTGCAAGCCCCAGTGCAGATGCACCACGTCAATATTGTTTACATTCTCCTTGGCGCTGTAACCCGTGTGGCCCATATAGCCAATCACATCTCCCGCCGTGACCACGCTGCCCTCAGCCAATCCCTCGGCATAAGGATAATTCTGACGCAGGTGGGCGTAATAGTAATACCGCTTCCCGTCAAAGCTGCGGATGCCGATACGCCAGCCGCCGTACTGATTCCACCCTAATGCTTCCACCACCCCGGACTCCACCGCAATAATGGGCGTACCCACCAGCCCCATCATATCATGCCCCTCTTATGTCAAGTTAATGCTAAGTGATTTTTCAGGAAAAATTCCCCGAAACCCGCATAACTTCGTAGGGCTTATGTTACATTAGTGGTGTCAAGTCTGCCCAAATTCATGTCAAGTTAACTTATTGTGTTTTACCAATTAGTGAGTTTTTTAGGATACTTCTGCGAACAGCAGGACTGTTTGTAAGCGTCAAATAAGATAGTGGATAGAAAAAATTTTATCTTACTTATCTGCTCAACCCGATTCTATCTCCTGATTTTCTCTCTCCAACAGCTTCTCTATTTCTTCTGAAAAAAGCACTTTTCTTCCCCGAAAGCTTTTATCTATTTTCTCTGTCACAGTGTATCTTTCGTGGATATACATCTTAGAAAATACAGCATAGATTTTTTGTGCCGGATTCGCAACTACATCCCGGATGTCCTTTTTCAAGAGCGTATTAGGCACATTCAGCCCCGTATTGCAATCTTTTACAAAACCAATACAGCCACATACATTTCCCGCTGCTTTTTCAGTAAATAATTTAGGCCCGCGATCCGTAAAATCCCCTATCATCATTGCATTATGTTTTATCCCCATCATATTTTCCAGCACATCAAGCTTTTGAGCTGTTGAACCATCTTTTGCAAAATCAAAATCATTTTCTGTCAAACGATTAGCCAGACATTTTTCATAGAAATGAATAGCAGAATCTACTCCTGTGCTATTCGCCTTAACGCCTGTTAAGTGCAGGAAATTATATCGATGAAACGCAACCTCATAGCTCTTGACAGCCATCAGCCTGTTCCCTTCCGTATTCAACTGTTTTTTGACTTCTGGCGGCATACCATAAAGGAACAGGATCTTTTGATCCTCAAGATTTAAGTGATATAATCCGGCGGACTTCGCCATGATTTGAATTGCTCTTCTTTTGTCCATCCCAATATCCTTTTTACCAATTTCAATATTCTGAAAAGGGAATGTCAATGCCGCAGCACCAAACATTCCCTTTCCATGGTTGATTTTTCCGTTGTCTGCCAACCTCCGGCACCCATGTCCGGAAAATAACAGGTTTTTCCGTTGCCTGCCAACCTCCGACACCTTCGTTCGGAAAATATATCAGATTTTAGGTGTCAACCCACCGCTGATTCACAGCTTTTCTAACTACATTCTACCTTATAACTGTACAAAATGCAATTACATTTTTATCATATGCAGAAATGATTTTATGATTCCAAACTTTCAAAATTTCTGGCTGCTTTTCCAATCTTTCATTCATTTCCGGAAAAATTTCTTTTATTGGAGTCTTCACCTCCCCTGAGTCCCCGCCTCATACTCCTCCACCGCCGGATCCACAATATAGCTGGTGCGCCTCCACTCCTTCGTCCCCTCAACCTTCACCGCAGGCTGGGTGTGCTTCGCCAGGAACCGTGTCAAGGCATACAGATCAATCCAGATTTCATTATTCCCTTCCTTCTGGGACTCGTCAAAAATCAACTGCAAGCCCCAGTGCAGATGCACCACGTCAATATTGTTTACATTCTCCTTGGCGCTGTAACCCGTGTGGCCCATATAGCCAATCACATCTCCCGCCGTGACCACGCTGCCCTCAGCCAATCCCTCGGCATAAGGATAATTCTGACGCAGGTGGGCGTAATAGTAATACCGCTTCCCGTCAAAGCTGCGGATGCCGATACGCCAGCCGCCGTACTGATTCCACCCTAATGCTTCCACCACCCCGGACTCCACCGCAATAATGGGCGTACCCACCAGCCCCATCATATCATGCCCCAGGTGCTTTCTCTTGTAGCCGTAGCTTCTGCCTGCGCCGAAATCGTCATAGTGAGTATAATCGAAGCCCCTGGCCAGGGGAAAGTACCCCTTCAGTCCATAGACTGTCTCATACTCCGTGCCGGATGCAGATTCGCCGGCTTCGCAGCCGGGGTCTGTATTTCCGCCGCGCCCTGCTTCCTCTGTCCCGGCGCTGCCGCTTTCTCCATTTGCTCCAGTCTTGGAACTGTCTCCGGTCTTCTCTCTTTTATACTCCCCTACCAGTCCGCCGATAGCGGCGTCATATGCTTCCTGATAATATTCATAATACTTCATATCTGCCGTTAGCTCTTCCAGAGTCTTCTCGCCTTCGGACAGCTTCTTTGCCGCCTTGTCCATGGTCTTAAGCGCACTGTTGTCAAACTTTCCCCCGGTTCTGGCAGCCGTATATGCCAGCAGATCCACCCAGCAGATCTCATGCTCCGTCCCGTGGGTCTTCACGTCCCAATCATATGCCTTGCATAGCGCCTCGTAGGATATTGTAAAATCCACCCACTTTATGTAATCGTTTTCTATGGACAGGACCATATTGCCCGCGGCCTCCCTGTCCTCAGACAAGCTCTCCCTGCCCACCACCAGCGCCGCCAGCGCCAACACCAAAAGACACTCTGCAAAAATCCCTTTTTTCAGCCGGTTCACATACCCTTCCCTCTGTTTCTTATTCATTGCCGCTCCGGGGAGTCTTTATCAATGCAATATATGAAAAAGGCGGTGAACTTATTCGCTCACCGCCTCTGTCTCAATTTAACCTTCCGGCTCTATCAGCCCGTAAGTGTCTCCCTTTCTCTTGTATACCACGTTTACCTGATCCGTATCCGCATTGATAAATACAAAGAAATTATGTCCCAGCAGCTCCATCTGGATGCAGGCATCCTCAGGATACATGGGCTTTATGTCAAATTTCTTGGTACGGACGATCTTTATTTCCTCCTCGTCAGTGTAATCGTTTTCCACATACATTTTGCTGAAGGAGCCTGCCGACTGCTGCTTGTCCACAATTTTGGTTTTATATTTCTTCAGCTGTCTCTCAATAATCTCCTCCACCAGGTCAATGGATACATACATATCGTTGCTGACCTGTTCCGAACGGATAATATTGCCCTTGACAGGGATCGTCACTTCGATCTTCTGACGATCCTTTTCAACGCTCAATGTCACATGCGCTTCCGTATCAGGGTTAAAATACTTTTCCAGCTTGCCAATCTTTTCTTCCACCGCCGCCTTCAGTCCTGGCGTAATATCAATGTTTCTGCCTACAATAATAAATTTCATGCTGATCATCCCTTTCGGTTATTTATTGTGTAAACATTATACCATGTTTCCATACGGTTTTGCAACAATTTGCCAATTTTTTTACTCATGCAATATTTTGATTTTTTTCGACAGAAAAAAATATTTATACTAACTTCACAAAACAGATGTTCCTGTTTTCGCCTCCTGAATAAGGAATGAAGCAACCGAAAAGCGGTGGATAATGTGTATAACTCAGTGTATAAGTCACTTGTGTCCGTTTTTACCGGCTTCCTGCTGTGGATAACTGTTATGCACGGGCTCCTTTCGTTTCGACAAAATATCACACTTTTTTCATCTTTTGTATAATGTGCACAGATTTCCAGTATTCTTAATATTTTCCCGTCAGGCACAATATTTCGAAAACTATGTGAATTTACATTGAAAGTTCTGCCGGAGTAAAAATCCGGGGCCGCTGCTCTGAAAACAACGGCCCCGTTCTTATTTTTCAACAGACAACATGACTGCTTTTAGAAGATTCTCCTGATTGCCAGAATCTTTCTGTAATCCGCCTGGGAAACGATAATTCCCGTCCTCTTGTTGGACGCATGGACAATCTGTCCGTTTCCTATATACAATGCCACATGTCCGGAATAGCAGATCAAATCACCGGGCTGGGCATTTTCAAGACCGTCCACCTTGTAGCCCTGGGTACGGTCAGCCGCCGAGGAATGAGGCAGTGCCACACCAAAGTTAGCATATACGCTCATAACAAAGCCGGAGCAATCGGCGCCGTTTGTCAGGCTGGTTCCGCCGTATACATATGGATTCCCTTCGAATTGCAGCGCATATTCTGCTACCGCCTTACCCATCTCGCTGCCCTCGCCCACGGTGTATGAAGGCTTATTCTCCGTGGCCGGAGGCGTTTCTGTATTTGTCTTCGGCTTACTGCTCTCTGCCTTTGCAGCAGCAGCCTCCTGTGCCTTTCTGCGTTCCTCCGCTTCCTTCGCAAGGCGGGCTTCTTCTTCTGCCCTGGATTCCGCCTGGACGAACTCACTGTGTAGCTCCACGTAATCGGCAGACACCCAGCCGGTTCCTTCCTCTACATCGACCTTTACCCAGCCTTCCGCCTCTTCAAGAACCAGAAGCTCATCGGCCATAGGCACCATCCCCAGGACAGCAGACTCCGTGGTAGGCTCCTTCCGCACAAACAGCGTCTGCGTGTTCACGGTGGCAATCCTCGTTCCCACATTTCTGGCAATCTCCACCGCACCTTCACCGGTAACGCAGTATTCACCCTTCACATACCCTGTGACAGAGCCGGACTGGATCTGATACCAGCCGTTTTCCTCGGAGAGAAAAGTACCCACGGAATTATTGTAAAGCTTTCCTATAACATTGCCTTCCTCGCTGGGAATATCCCGTACATTCACATATGCACGGACCTGGGCAATCACAAGATTGCGGAAAAGCGCCTCTTCGGCAGCTTCCTCAGAATCTGCCACCCCATTATCCCCCTCGACATTGATCCACTCAATAATAGACTTTATAGGAATTGCCGTATTGCTTGCAACATCTTCCAGCTTATTGCCGTTTGCAAGCGCCAGTCCGATGCCTCCGCTGGGCATGACCGATGCTTCCGCCGTAAGTCCCGCTCCGGAAAAGGCAATTGCCGCTGCCATAACACACGCTGCTGCTTTGACATATTTGCGATTCATCTTATCTCCCTTTCTATCCCTGTATCAGAAAGACTGTATTTAAATATTAATATTTGTTGTCATTTGTTACGGAATTGTTACGATATTAATAAATATACCACTCCTCCCGCCCTTTGTCAACAGGGTCTCCAAATTCGGTAAGTTTTCTGAAAACTCCGCTGTTTTCAGTCTTTTTCAAATATTACACACAAAAAGAACCACCCTTGCGGATGATTCCTTTCTACATAAAATATTAAGATATTAAGAAATACTTTTTCTGCAATAAGCCCCTGCCGCTGCTGCCGCATTGGCTCCGTCCGCCACAGCGGTTACTATCTGCCGGATAGGCTTCCGCCGCACGTCTCCCGCGGCAAACAAGCCGGGTATCTCCGTAACGCAGTCTTCCCCTGCCGGGACATAACCACCCTCGTCCAGCTTCAGGCACTCCCGCACAGGTCCTGTCTCGGGCCGTGTACCCACCGCTATGAAAACACCTGCCACTTTCAGATCGGACAGTTCTCCGGTCTTAGCATTGCGGATGCGAAGATTTTCTACTGTGCTTTCCCCCTGGATCTCCTCCACCGTATGGCTGTAAAGAATCTCCACATTCGACAGGCGGCCCAGCTCCTCTCGAAGTACCGCCGCTCCCCGGAACTCATCCCGCCGGTGGATCAAATATACCTTTTCACAGGCTCTCGCCAGATAGATGGCATCCTCCAAGGCCACGTCTCCGCCGCCCACCACCGCCACCGTCCTGCCCCTGAAAAAGGCGCCGTCACAGGTGGCGCAGTAGGACACTCCCATGCCGGCATGCTCCTCCTCCCCGGGAATATTTAAATGCGCGTGAACCGCACCCGTCGCCAGAATCACCGTCCTCGCTTCCAGCTCACCGCCGTCGGTGATAACGCACTTGCCGTGATCCGAATCTCTCACGGCAATGACATCCGCTTCTTTAAATTCCACCCCGAGACGATCCGCATGCGCACGAAACTGCATTCCCATGTCAAAACCGTTCATGCCCGGCATTCCCAGATAATTGTCCACTTCGTAAGTATTCAGAACCTGTCCGCCGCTCATGGGCGCCTTCTCCAGCACCAGCAGGTCGAGGCCTGCCCTTTTCCCATATACCGCCGCGGAAAGCCCCGCTGGGCCGGAACCAATAATAATCAAATCATACATACTTTTTACCTCACTTCTAAAGTGTACCAGTTTCTGCCTGGAAAAGCAAGACTATCTGTGGTATACTGAAACCGATCTTAACAGGAGGATTCCATTATGCCGAAAAACAGAAAAGTTGCCCTTATCACCGGCGCTTCCCGGGGTATCGGACGCGCGGCGGCAGAGTGCTTCAGTGCTGCCGGTTACGATTTAATCCTCACCTGCAGAAACTCTTTCAATGTCCTGCAGGCTGCAGCGGCCTCCCTGGAGGCAGAAAACAATACCCGCTGTCTCGCCCTGCAGGCTGACATGGGTAACGAGGACGATGTCCAACGGCTCTTTGCATCCGTAGGTGAACTGGACGTGCTGGTAAATAATGCGGGCATCTCTCACATAGGACTGCTCTCCGACATGACTGCAGAAGAGTGGCACAGAGTCATGGCTGTCAATCTTGATTCCTGCTTTTACACCTGCCGCGCCGCCATTCCTCTGATGCTAAGAAAGCATCGGGGAAAAATCATCAATGTATCCTCCGTCTGGGGCTCCAGGGGAGCTTCCATGGAGGTAGCCTATTCCGCCTCTAAAGGCGGCATGAACGCCTTCACAAAGGCTCTGGCAAAGGAACTTGCCCCCAGCGGCATACAGGTCAACGCCATCGCCTGCGGCGTAATTGATACTGCCATGATCGACTTTTTGACTGCCGAAGACAGGGCTGCACTTATTACTGAAATTCCCGCTGACCGGATGGGGCTGCCGGAAGAAGCTGCAAGACTGATCCTCCAGACAGCCCAGGCCCCCGACTATATGACCGGCCAGATCATCACACTGGACGGCGGATGGTTCTGAGGAAGCGATACTTCAGTCCGCGCTTCCTCAAAACACTCTGCCTTGCCGTTCCTCGTCCACAATGGCTTCCACATCCGTTCCCGGCGCCAGGTCATCTACAATTTTCTGCATCTCACTTTTGGATCTGGCGTCCCTGCACCTCATGATCAGATGCTCCTTTTCCGACTCCGTCAATCCGGCGTAACCCTGCATAGCGCCTTCATTCCTCATCAGGTTCATCCCAAAGCCCACGGGAATTCCCTCCGCGCTCATGGGCAGACCCTCTCCGCTGATTCCGTTAATATCCATTTCTGCACACTCCTTTTCAATGGGCCAAGCTGGCGGGTATTTGGCTTACGAAAAAAACAGTCTCAAAGCGACTGTTCTTTTCATTCCATAGTGTGTGCAGTTGTCCGAAAAAAATACAGTCTTCGACTTTTGAGCATTATTTCATAGCCGTTCCGCTCTTCTCTGCCTCTTCCAGATCCTGATACCCGTACATTCTGACACTGTTTCCCATAATGTCAAAGACAGGATTCCCGCTCTCCCGGGCATATTTTACAATATACCTGCCGTACAGCTCCAGCATCTTGTCGGAATAAGTGCCCAGCTCACCCCGCAGATACGTTTCATAGGACGTATTAAAGGGATCGTCCTCGTAGGTATGAATGCTTCTGGCCTGATTTGCAAGCCCCGGATATTTGGCAGCAAATTCTTCCATCCACTGTACCTGAAGCTCGCAGATCTGACGGATAATGTTTTTCTTCTCCTCCGTAAGCTCCGGAAAATGCTTTTTGATTTCTTCGTATCTTTCCGGCGCAGTGCTTTCCATCATACGGCCGTATTTTTCCGTAATCAGGTTATGCCCGTGCTCATATTCCCGATAAAAATCATAAAGATACTGCAGCAGCATGGTTCTGTCCCAGGTCAGATATTGGCTTTTGCGCATAATGGAAAATGTGAACCAGTCATTCTGACAGCTTGCCCTGCCGCCTTCATTCTGTACCTTGTCAAACGCCTCAAACTCCAGCCTCGCAATATCCTCCGCCAGCGCTTCTCTGTCCTTCTCTGCAAGGGAAGCCTTATAGATCAGTTCCTCGCTGTGCGCGTCCAGGTAGGAATCAATGTCGCTGATAATATCCCGCCGGTAAAGCTCTTTTGCAAAAAAGCCGCCCAGGCCGTCAAGTTTGTCTCGCAATACCGTCTGATCCAGCGCCGGTACGGCTAACAGCTCCATAATCTCTTCCAGACACCCGGCAACCTTCCTGCCCTCTCCGGATTCCCTGAGCCTGCGATAGAGCCACTTATCATGAGGCGGATATACCCCGTCCAGATACAGCTGTATACGCATGGCCTCCCGGATGCCGTCCCAGGCAAACAGCCTGGCCGTCAGCCCGTCTCCTCTTTCCAGCATCCGCGAAAAATTATATTCTGCCGCCTGTGCGTATTTTGCAACCGCCTCTGCCAGCTTCAGGTAAAAAATATTCTCCGGATACCCTTGCTGAAGACGGCGGCGAAAAGCCGTAAATACCCCTTCGTCATCCCTGAAAACCGCCCCGTTGACCGCCGCTGCCAAAGCGGCATCGCTGACGTTTCTCCAGTCTATCTCCTCATACCGATCAGTACCCACAAGACTCCGGTAAAAATCCGAAATGCGCTGAACCCCCCGCCTGTTTCTCCCGTTCACCCGGGGAGCACGCCTGCAGCCCCTGTATTCTGCCGGAAGGCCCTCATATGCCTTTTGCAGGGCGGCGCCGATCTCATCATAAGTCTCGTCCGTTACCCACAGGCAGAAATCAGGCCCCCAATCATGATCCTTTGACAGATTGTCATCGTACCCGAAACAATCCGAGCCACGTCCCACAAGACCCGCCGCAATCCTGCCTTCATACTCTGCAAACTGCTCCCTGATCATAGGAACCCCGTACGTCTCATAATATTCCTTTGCCAGACCAAGGCCGTCGGCTTTTGCTTCCTCTTTCTCCGGATTTCCCGCGCAGGCTTCCTCACATGCCCTGATATTCTCCTGCAGACGCCTGTATGCGTGATTCCTGCCGTTATACTGCTCCACCAGCTCCAGGGCTTCCCTGTAAGCTGCCTCTGCCCGGAAGTAATCCTTCCTGTGGAAATACCATGCCCCCATGGCCGACAGCGCCGCCGCGTAATGGCTGTCCCGGATCCCGGCCTCTTCAAAGATCTTCTTGGCTTTCTCTGCGTATTCCCCGGCCTCCTCCATCTGCTGCAGCTGCACACAGGTAGCCGCAAGATTGGCATAGGTCACCCCCAGCTCATATGGGGAGTCCTTTGCCTTTACCACCTGCAGCGCGTTCAGCAGACATTCTCTGGCTTTATCATACTCGCCCAGCTCCTGATAAAGCAGACTAAAATTGTTTTGAAAGCTGGCGGCCAGCATATCGTCAGGCGGAAGCTGGCATCGGTAAATCTCCTGTACCTGAAGATATTTTTCCAGAGACTCCTCCAGACGTCCGCCTGCCCTGCAGGCATTTGCTACATTCAGCAGCGTTGTGGCATAGGGAATTGTCCCTCTAAGGCCCATTTTCTCCGCCTGGGTCAATGCCCTGTCCGCTATCAGCGCAGCCTCCTGATGCCTGCCGGTCTCCCGGTAAAATCCAAGAAGCTCATTCAGGAGCTGGAGCAGGGTGCTGTCATCCTGCTCCGCCACCGCCCGGGCGATGCTCTCCTGCATAAGCTTCTCGGCTTCCTCTCTTTTATTTTCTTCGAAAAGTTTATCTATCTGTACAAATATTTCCTGAATATTCACGACAACACTCCTGCCTTTTCCAGATACTCCAAGCTTGACCTGGTTTTCTCCAATCCGCTCACTTCCAGCAATATACTGCTGTCTGTCAGGCTATAGCGTCTGATCATGCCGAATATTTGCTCCCAGTCAATACTGCCGCAGCCCAAAGCCAAATGATCGTCCGTTCTTAAATAAGTATCATTCATATGGAAATGACGGATGTAAGGAGCCAGCTCCCTGAACCATTCCTCCGGCGGCGCCCCCTTCGTCAGCATCATGTGTGCTACATCCAGACAGATGCCGAAACGTCTTTCGTCCCTCAGGCTGTCAGCCAGAACTGCCAGCTCCGTCGGTGATGTTTCCTGTACGTTTTCGTAATAAACTTCCACGCCCGACTCGGCTGTAAGCTTTCTCGCCACAGAGGCCATAGTCTCCAGCCAATTGCGGTAATACCTTTCACCCTTCACATATTCCGATACCAGCCCGGCATGGAAAATCACCGCCCTGCATTCCAGCTGTGCCGCTATTTCCGCCGACTGCTGCATTCGGTACTGGCTGTGCCTGCTGATTACACTGTCCCAGCTGAAAGGAACCAGGTCATAGAAAGCGCCGTGCATGGTATCCGTCTTCCCGGGCCGCCCCAATTGTCTGTACTGTCT
Organism: uncultured Lachnospiraceae bacterium; assembly: GCA_947575805.1. GTDB lineage: Bacteria > Bacillota > Clostridia > Lachnospirales > Lachnospiraceae > Acetatifactor. The sequence continues at coordinate 17,626 of CANPOY010000005.1, read as the reverse complement.
GATCCTCTCTCTGACAGCGCTCTCATTCTCCAGCAGATCAGGATCAAAAAAATCATTATACTCAAAACCCAGTGAATATTGCTCGGACAGTCTGACATATTCTTCTATTCTGCCGATTTCGGGAATAATCTCTATCATTCTTCCTCCTCATGGTGAAAGAACAGGTTTATATCGCCCTGAGAGCCGGCGACAGCCTCCTTGAACAGTTCCAGCACATCCGCGTCCACCTTGCCCTGCGACACCATATCGTCCAGGACTGAAAACGCCTTTTTCTCGTCCATGGATTTCTTATACGGCCTGTCGGCGCTTGTCAATGCTTCAAAAACATCAACCACCACCAGTATTCTTGCCTCGAAGGGAATCTCGTCTCCCTTAAGCCCTCTGGGATACCCGCTGCCGTCCAGAAATTCATGATGGGCGCCCGCCCACTCTATAATATGGGGATAGCGCACACCAAAGTTCATCTTTCGCAGATACTTCTCTGTATATTCCACATGGGAACAGATAACCGCCCGCTCCGCTCCGGTCAGATTGCCGGATACTACCGTCAGGCATTCCGCTTCCCCCAGAGACAGATAGCTGATCTTCTGACCGTTGGAATCGGTATAGTTCAGCTTTGCCATGCCTTGTATATAGGCTACATCTTCCTCCGAAAGGCGGGGCTTTCTGTTGATTTCTTCTACCCTTTCTCTGGCATCCAGAAAGTAATTCTTCCTATCTATCCATTTGTCCTTGCCCAGCCTGCCCTGCAGGTAATCTATATGGTACAACAACGCAAGACGCTCAAAGCGTTCCAGCACCAGTTCCAGCTTATCGCCCAGCCTGGTGGTCTTGTCGATAATATCGTTGGGAATCACCAGCTTGCCAATATCGTGCATCAGCGCCGCCATCAGAAGCTCATCCCGCTCTGCCGGCGTATAGTACTTATCCGTCTTCCCGGCCTCGTGCTGCCTGTTGATATAATCTACCAGTAGTTTAACATAAAGGTAAACATTTCTGGAATGATAGTAATTGTAGGGAATACGGGTATCAATAGCATCTGTAAACACCTGGGTAATGGAGATCATCAGGTCTTCGATCTCCTGCACAAAGCGCATATTGGCTACCGCCACCGCGGCCTGAGAGCCAAGGGAACGCAGCACCTTCTCACAGTCCTCCCCAAAAGGAATGATTTCACCCTTGCCGTTTTTGGCATTGATAAGCTGCACCACACCAATCAACTTTTCCTCGTGGCTGATCAGCGGAAAAACCAGCACGGATTTTGTCCGGTAGCCGGTGCGCTTATCATACTCTCTGGGGCCGCTGAAGTCAAAGCGACTGCTGCTGTAGGCGTCCTCAATGTTGAGAAATTCTCTGTGGATGGCCGCGTAGGCACAGATATTTTTTTCATCCATGGTAACCGGAGGGTACTTTTCATCTTTCGTACCCTTCTGGTCAATTCCCAGCGACTTGTTTTTCATAATACAGAACTGAAGGTGATCCTTTTCAAAAAGGTAAAGCGTACCTCCGTCGCACTCTGTCAGCTCCATGGCGCAGTCAATAATCTTGGAAAGAAGCACGTCATAATCTCTTTCCGCTGTCAGCAGAATTCCTATCTCAAGTATTTTTTCCGCTTGTATCTGTTCCATTCGTCCCCTCCACCAAAAATACGTCCATGCCTTCCTGTCTGCCCTTCAAACTCTGACTGCCGGCAAATACGGCATTATATCGGTTCTTTACCCGTTCGTACAGATCTCTGCTGATCAGCACCTGGCCGCCCTTCGCTATGCTTTCCAGTCTTTCCGCCACATTGACGGTATCACCGATGGCAGTATAGTCCATTCGGTAGCTGCAGCCAATATTTCCCACTACCGCCCTGCCGCTGTGTACACCCACACCGCAGGCAATTTCTATGCCAAATTCTTTCTTCAGCTCAATATTTATCCTGTCCACCGACGCCACTATGTCAAGCCCGGTCTGCACTGCCTTGCAGGCATAATCCTCCACGTCCAACGGCGCATTGTAAACCGCCATAACCGCGTCTCCGATAAACTTATCCAGTGTTCCGTCATTTTTAAAGATCGCTTCCGTGACCATACCCAGATACCGGTTTAGGATTCCCACGATCTTCTCCGGCGACAGTCCTTCTGACATGGAGGTAAAGCCCCTGATGTCCACAAACAGCACTGCCACCTCGCGGTCCCGCCCTCCCAGTTCTATCTTATAATTGCCGCTCTTCCCCAGTTCATCCACCACCTGGGGTGCCATATATGTTCGGAATACACTTAAAATCTTCCGCTTACGGACTCGCTCTGTCAAATATCCTGTAGCCACACGTACCAGAAAGGTGATCAGCACAAAAGCAACTGGTACAAAGCATCCCCAGTAGAAGCCCGCGCCGTACAGACACTTTGCGACAATGATGATCCCTGCTTCCAGCGCCACACCGCCCACCGTATTTACCAGAAAGCTGTTGTGGCTGACCAGCCAGACATAGAAGCCGGCAATCAGGAATGCCGCCAACGCCTGAATCCATCCGTTTAAATTTACATAAGTACGGTCATTCAAAAGGGCGTCCACATGGTTAGCCTGAACCTCTACTCCGTTCATAACGGTGCCCCTTGCTATAGGCACCATATACTGGTCCATCATGCCCTGGGCATACGCACCCACCAGGACGATACTGCCTTGAAACACCCTGGGGTCACATCTGCCCTCCATCACGTCCACGTAGGAATAAACCTCGTACATTCCCGGCTCTGCAGTATAGTCAAAGCCGTAAATACCGTTTACCTGCCTTGGCTCACGGCTCTGCTCCCCGTTTGCCTTCCGGTATTCGTCATATATTTTCCAGGCAAAATTCCATTCTTTAATATCGCTTTCGGACTCTGCCAGCATGGAACGCCGGACATAATTGTCCACATCCTGTACCGCATTGGTAAAGCCGTGAGCAGTCACCCGAAGCAACGCCTCATAGGGCAGCTCCAGATCCTCCACATACATGGTATCGATCTGATAGCCCCCCGCCTCCGACTGCAGAACCTTTGTGCCGTAATTTATGTAGGAAGCCAGAACCACGTGGGGAAAACCGGATGCCGCCTCCGCCAGGGCCTGGTCTCCCTCCTGATCCCTCTGACCCACAAAGTTAATATCGAAAGCTATGACTGCCGGGGAATACTCCTTGTCAAAGGCATTCAGCAGATCGGCTGACTGCTGCCTGGTCCAGCCGGAAAAAGGCCCCATTTCCTCCAATGACTTCTCGTCGATCCCGATGATCTTAATCCGGTTATCCACCGGCTTTTCCCTGACAAAGAGCAAATCACTGAACCAATATTCCACTTTGTCAAAGGGTGCCCAAAGAGTAAGGCACCCTGCAATAACAGCTGCAATTATAATCAGAAGGACTCTGTTTCTAATTTCGCTTTTATTATTATTCATTTTGTCAGCCCTATGATGTCGGTTCCGGTGATTCCGAAGGTTCAGGCGATTCCGAAGGTTCCGGTGATTCTGAGGGTTCCGGTGATTCTGAGGGTTCAGGTGATACTGCTTTCATTTTCAAAAGAATTACACCGTTTACGCTGTCAACGGAGGAATCCCAGATCTTCTTAGTAGCAACGGTCTCATAGACCTTTTCCCAGCAATACTTATCTGCATCTCCGCCAAACTTATCCAGTACCGGCATATCCGGAGTACCATAGGGTAGGCTGACATACCACGTTTCGCTGTTCCACAAATCCTTTAGTATCACAGTACCATATTTCTTCCCTGAGGAGTCTTCTTTCCATACAGGATAAAGCACGATATTCTCAATGACCTCGTCCTCTTCAAAATCCCATTCCGTACCGTCCTCGCGATACCAGCCATCCACCTTCAGTTTCAAGCTGTCATTATCGGAGACTGCAAAGAACTTGGAGTCATCCGGCTCCTTTATCTTCTTCCCGGCTTCTACCTCTATATAAGAATTCATACCGCCTTTCCCGCTGAGTTCGCTGATACCCGGAACTCCGTTCGTACATACATAAGGATTGAAAAAGGTAACCTGACATGTCTGTACAGGTGGTTGAGTCGGTTCCGGTGTAGGTTCCGGCGTAGGTACAGGGGTGGGCTCCGGCGTAGGTACAGGAGTCGGTGTCGGCTGCTGGGTCGGCTCCGGCGTAGGTACAGGGGTCGGCGTCGGCTGCTGGGTCGGCTCCGGTGTAGGTACAGGAGTCGGTGTCGGCTGCTGGGTCGGCTCTGGCGTAGGTACAGGAGTCGGTGTCGGCTGCTGGGTCGGCTCCGGCGTAGGTACAGGGGTCGGCGTCGGCTCCGGCGTGGGCTTAGGTGTTGCCGCCGGTTTCTGTGAGGGCTTGGGTGTTGCCGTCGGTTTCTGTGAGGGCTTGGGTGTTGCCGTCGGCTTCGGCGTGGGCTCCGGTTCAGCAGAAGGATCCGGCGTGGATTCCGGTTCCGATGTTGCTGTCGGCTCAGCCGTTTCCTCAGGTTCCGTAGTATCTGCCGATTCAACCGGCTTGGAGGAACTTCCCTGACCTACCTGATCAAATCCTTCTCCGCTTTCGGCGAGCTGCACGCTTCCCGTCACCAGCGTTCTTCCCGAATTGCTTATCTGCTGCAGACGCTCACGCATCTGCTCATTCATCATTTCCTCGCTGATAGGCGCCTTGTCTATAATAACCTCGGGCAGATTCCCCTCTTCAAACTGCATACATTCACCGGCATTGTAAAGAACAGGCTCCTTCCCATCCAGTCCCAATGCCACGGCGCCGTCAAAGACCAGCAGAGATACCAGGCCGTCTGCACTTCTGTCAATTTCAAATACGGTTCCCCGTACGGACATGGTAGCGTTAGGTGTCACCACATCATAAGAAGCGCCTTGCCCCAGAGGATTCTGTATCTCACTTAAGACACTTCCCTGTGACAGCAGAATGGATGTCCTGCCGGCCTTTTCGTCCCCTTCGGCGATGACCTGCATACTACCCGATTCTCCCAGCATCACATATTTATCCGTATCCAACATAAGCACGACATAAGCACCTGTGCCCGTCTGTACGGAATCTCCTGAAACCAGGTTCATGTTGACGGCGGCATCCAGGTTGCCGATGCCTTCCCTGCCTATGGTCACTTCACCGCTGGTCTCCACTACCTTGATGGAGCGATAGGCTTCCCCCGCCTTTCCTGTAAACAGTATGACGACCATGACGACTGCTGCCACGAGCAGCGCTCCTGCCGCCGCTATGCCGATCTTCTGATTTTTTGATAAATTTTTCATACTCAATCCTGCCCTCCATGCTGCGGCTGCCCTTTATTAGCCGCTGTCGACACTGCGCTTCACAGCTGAAGTATTACAATACACTGTTTTACTTATATCTTACCTCATACTGGTTTTTTTTGTCAACACAGTATTCGCCCTGTAATCTATATATCGTAAGATTTCTCAGAATTGTTTATACCTTTTTCGTTTTTCCAGGACTGATACAGCCGGGCAATCACCTGCTCGATGGGTGCCCGTCTGATCTCCACATCCCGGATCCCGTCGGTCCTGGACAGCATTCCCAGCAAGGCCCGGACAGGCGTATGGGACAGATCCGTTTCAAATTCAAAGGCCCCGTGCTCTCCTCCCAGAAACCGGCAACCCTGAAGCTCCGGCCTTCTGCCGTCCGTAATGACCGTAAAGTGCGTCCTGTTTCCCGTGAGCCTGCGCAGTCCGTCAAAATCCCCGTCATAAGCAAGCTTTCCCTTCGAAATCATCATAATCTTCCGGGCCATCTCCTCCAGATCGTCCATGTCATGGCTGGTCACCATAATCGTTACACCCTCCTCCCGATTGATCCATTTCAGGAATTCTATCATCTGACGTTTCGCTACCACGTCCAGGCCAAGGGTAGGCTCGTCCAGCAGGACCAGCTCCGGTGAATGCAGCAGCATCATGGCCAAATCCGCCCTCATTCGCTGCCCCAGTGACAATTCCCGGGCAAAGGTATTCAGGATGCTGCCGATGTCCAAAAGCTCTGTCATCCTGTCCAGGTTCCGTTGATAGACCTCATCCGGAATATCCCAGACTACCTTTTTCCATTCAAAACTCTGTATCACAGGGTGATCCCACCAGAGCTCCGTCCGATTGCCAAACAGAACCCCAAGCCTTCTCATCAGCGCTATTCTGTCCTTTTCCGGCGACATTCCCAACACGGAAACGCTCCCCTTCGTGGGCTGAAGCATACCGGACAGCAGCTTCATGGTCGTACTTTTGCCCGCGCCGTTCGGACCGGCATATGCCACGAATTCTCCCTTTCCGATTCGAAAGGAAACGTCCTCCAGCGCGGCCACCGTCTTTTTCTGCTGCCTGAAAATACCTTTCACTCCCTCCTTTCTCTGCCATTGTGTAAATGTTTTACTGACGGAATCTGCAATTACCGCCGCCTGCTCAGGAGCGATGTCCTCCCGACACATATCTGTTAATTCCTTTCTTAACATAATGTCGAAATCCTTTCTTAAAAAAGTGTGTTGCCGTAAACGCCGTTAAAAGCGCGAAAACGGCAGGATAAAAGTTTTCAAGTGTTGTGGCCTTCCCCAGAAGTATCATTGTGGGAAACCATGCCATAAGGCCCGCCGGAAAAAAAGTCAGCAGCGGATACCTGATATAAGCCGGCATACCGGACAGCGGAAAGGTCATGGCACGCTCCATGTTGTATATTACGGTGCTGGATATTTCCTCGCACTGCACCGGGGCATAAAAGGTAAGGCTGGAAAACAGGTAAGAAAGGGACACCACAATCACCATACTGGCTGCCAGCAGAAGGACCAGCAGCACCGGCCACCACCAGGCAAAAACCATTTCCAGATTGCACATCGCCACGATCAGCAGCGCAATTCCCGAAAGAAAGGTGCTGGAGCCGGTGAAGGGAAAAATCCCCACAGTGAGCTGCACTCCATAGGGAAGGGGCATGATAAACATATGCTCCCATTGCCCTCTGCCAATAATTCTGCTGGGAAACAAGGCATTGCTGCCCCCCATCATATTCAGAAAGCCCATGACGAGATTGCCGTATGCCAGCATAAACAGGACCTCAAACCGGTCCATGCCGCCGATCCCGCCGAATTTCCACGCCAGCAGAAAAATTCCTGAGACAGCCGATACGTTGGAAATCAGGTCGGCCGCTATCACAAGCGCCATAAATTTACCGTCCCGCATCAGGGATGCCAGATCCATCCGTGCATAAATCCCCAGCAGCTGAAAATATCTTTTTAACGTTACCCTGTTATCCACCAAAGCTCACCATCCTCTCTCTGGAACGCCGAAACCAGAAAACTGCGGCAATCCACATTACAATATTCCAGAAAAGCTGCACCGGCAGAATTTCAGCCGCATCCCCGCTCCCCACATACAATGCCAGGAAGGCTCCTCCCAGACTGCCGAAGGGTTGATACCGGATCCAGCGGTCCATGCCGAAGGGCAGGATCCTGAAAGGAATCACCGTTCCCGAAAAAAAGGATACAATCGCACTCCTGATCACATAAGTAAGCCAGGAAACATTGCGCAACCTGATCGTGACGCAATAGAATATAAATTCGAAAGCAAATCCCAGAGATACGCTTAAGATCAGCGCCGGAAACGCCCAAAGGCTTTCCGGAAGAACCCGAATTCCGAAAACCGGGGCCAGCAGCAGCATCGGCAGGGAAAACAGGAGCAGCATCGGCATCCATTCTCCCACCGTCCTTGCAATCACCTGCCCGAACACCGGCATGGGACGGGTAAACATTTCCATGCTCTTGGTATCAAAATCCCAGTCAGACAGGCAGGTATTTACGATCATCAGATCTGCCGCCAGAACATTTACATAGGTATAGCTCAAAAGCTGTGAAACCGTCATTTCCACCTTGGCCCCCCTCTCCGCCAGGGACTTCCAGATAAACAGCAGCGGCACCAGGCAGACCACCCTCATGATGATCTCAGGCACCAGATATACCAGACCGCCGTTTGTCTTGCTCCGCACAGACATCCGGGCGGTTATTCCATATTTTCCAAACATGCTCATTTCACTCCTTTTACAGTTTTTGTTCGGGAAAACATTTTCGTTTTTTAGGCACAAAAATACCCTGTGCAGACCGTTTTGTCTGCACAGGGCATTATCTTCCCCTTGTTATCTCCGCATAGGCATGACACCGTGCCATGACAGGGCTACCTTCCCGTCATGCCTCCGGACAATACCTTACATGGTGAGCAGCATACAAAACAATCCGATTCCCAAAAATGGGCATAGTTGTCCCTGTGCTCGCCATTTTGTACGAAAATGCGCGTATGATGTCACTGCCGCGAAATAATTCCTTCGCCAAAAGGACTTCGTATTGCTTCATACTTCTCACCGCCTTTCCTATATAATGACCAAAGCATAACACATTTTCCCCGGCATTGCAAGCAGTAAAAATATAAAACAATATATGTATCCGATAAGCCGGAAATTGCATCAGCTTTGCAGATACTCAATCAATTTATTTGCATATTCATCACTGTGTTCGTGCAAATATTGCCCATGCCCCATATATGCAAGCTCTGCATCCGTTATAGCGGGCAGATATTTCTTTAACAAAGCAACGCCATTGTTGCCCCCATTGAAAAGCCTGACAGGCAGATCTCCAAAGCATAAAAAGGACGAGCTAACGCATCTCCCTTCGCGTCGGCCGCGGCAGCGGCTTCTGGGCGGGCCCGTCCAATACTTTCCCTTCCCCGTCAAACCTGGATCCATGGCAGGGGCAGTCCCAGCTCTTTTCATGGGGATTCCATACCAGCTTGCAGCCCATATGGGTACAGCGGGCCTGAAATTCCCCCTCGCCGCATCTGCACTTTTCCTTTCCCCTGGTAACTCCCTTCCACAGCCCTCTTACGCTTACCTGCACATCCCGGCGGAAATTCTGCCTGGCCGCCTCCGGGCGGATCCGCCTGGGGGCAAAGACACTTTCCCAAAGATTGTGCTTTCCCCGTATCAGATCTGTCAGCAGCAGGGCCGCCACCATAGAAGAGGTCATACCCCACTTTCCATACCCTGTAGCCACGTACCAGTCCGGATGCCACAGAGAATATCTGCCGATCAGCGGGATCCCGTCATGAGGCATGCAGTCCTGAGCCGCCCACATATATGCGATCTTTGCCTCCGGGTAAAATTTGCAGGCGGCAGCCTTCAAGCTGCCAAAGGCGCCTCCTTTTCTGTTCTCTCCGGTGCGGTGGGCGTTCCCCCCCAGCAGCAGAATATCCCCTGCACTGCGCAGGGACAGCCCGGCATTGTCCACACCATAATACATTCCCTGCAAGGTCTTGCAGCCCTTCAGCGCCACCACATAGCTTCTGTCCTGATGCTGCCTCAAAAAATAGAAACCGGGCAGATCCCTGAAAGGATAATGGGTGGCGAAAACAATGCTCTTTGTCAGAAATCTGGCCCTGTCCGTACAGACGATCCGGCTTCCCACGCTTCTCACCGGACTGTTCTCGTAGATTTCCAGCTTTGCCGCCAGGGCACGGATAAATTTCAGTGGATGGAACTGAGCCTGATTCTCAAAGCATACTGCCCCCACCGTTGCAAAGGGCAGCTCCGTAATCTTTGCTTCACGGGCAGGGATTCCCAGGGCAGCGGCGGCCACTGCCTCGGCGTGCAGTCCTGACCTGTCCGAGGTAGAATAAAGATATGCAGGCAGCCTTTCAAAATCACAGTCAATTCCGTTTTCCGCTATAATATGTTCATATTCCGAAATAGCCCATTGATTTGCCTCCGCGTACAATCCGGCCTTCCTTTGCCCCAGCTCCTGAAGCATACGACTGTAGATCATGCCGTGCTGGGAAGTAATCTTGGCGGTGGTACGCCCGGTCTGGCCTCCCGCGATCCGTCCGGCCTCCAGCACGGCCACCCTCATCCCCGCTTTCTGCAGCTGCCAGGCAGTAAGTATTCCAGTCATTCCCGCCCCGATCACCACCACATCCCGCTCATGCAGCCCTTCCGCCGGTCTTCTCCGGGGTATCCGCACCCCACTCTCCCATAATGATTCCATTGTAATATCCTTTCCTGTTCCTGCGGCAATCGCACAAAAAAACTGCCCAAATCTTATTTGAACAGTTTTTCCTGAATTTACTTTATCTATTCAATATGTTAAGAGCCAATGCGAAAGGCTTTTCCCTTATATCGTCAGCTCCACGGGACAGTGATCAGAGCCGAAGATTTCTGTGTGGATGGCCGCGCCGGTCATTCTGTCTGCAAAATTGTCCGAAACCAGAAAATAATCGATGCGCCACCCCGCGTTTTTCTCCCGGGCATGGAACTGGTAAGACCACCAGCTGTAGACGCCCTCCTTATCCGGGTAAAAATGACGGTAGCTGTCTATGAAACCGCTGCTCAGCAGCTCTGTCATCTTCCCCCGCTCCTGAGCCGTAAAGCCTGCATTATTCCGGTTGGTCTTAGGGTTCTTCAGGTCGATCTCCTGATGGGCCACGTTCAGATCCCCGCAGACAATGACACCCTTATCCTTTGCCAGATCCTTTAAATAGGCCCGGAAATCGTCCTCCCACTGCATACGGTACTCCAGCCGGGTCAGCTCCCGCTGGGAATTAGGGGTATAGACAGTGACCAGATAAAATTCCGGATACGCTAAAGTGATGATTCGCCCCTCATGGTCATGCTCTTCCTTTCCCATGCCGTAAGTGACCGCCTCCGGCTCCTGCCTGGCAAAGACAGCGGTGCCGGAATACCCCTTTTTCTCCGCATAATTCCAATACTGACAGTATCCCGGCAGATCCATCTGAATCTGTCCTTCCTGAAGCTTTGTCTCCTGAAGACAGAAAAAATCCGCATCCAGCTTCTGAAACTCCTCCATAAAGTTCTTGCCCATCACGGCCCGCAGACCGTTTACATTCCATGAAATAAATTTCATACTTCCGTTCCCCCTGAAACTATTTTTCATTCAGCATCCTGACCATATCCCGATATGCCAAGATCTCCCAAACAGTCATTGATCTAAGGCAAACTTACCATATCAAAACAGATAGAGCGTGTCAAGACAAATCCGTAATGAAACATCTGAACCGTCACTCTGCAAATATCCGTACGGTCAGTCCACCGGAGTAAAATTCCAGCGCCGCCAGCAGGGTACTGTGGTTTAAAAAGGCCAGTTCCGGGCTGTCCGTCTGCACCTGCGGCCTAAAGCACCCATCCTCCGCCTTTTGGTTTACAATCCTTAACCTGCAGACATTCCCCTTACAGTCCTGTCCTTCCAGCTCATAGGTGGCACAGATGGACACCTGTTGCCCCTGCCTGTAGTGCTGTTCGTCTACGGCGCCGGGAAGGATCCGCCCCTTAAAATAATTGTTCTCACAGTCCCCTTCAAAATGAATATAGCAGACAGTCTCATCTCCCTCTTGCTTTTCCTCACTGTCGGTAATATGTACGCGGATACAGAGAATTTCCCTGTGGCCCTGCAAAAATTCCCTGACGGACACGATTATCTGCTCCCGCTGCTGCTGTGAAAAACCGTGTCCCGCCCCCTCAAGGATCTGCAGATGGCAGTTTTCATAAGCCTTAGCCGCTGCTTTTGCATAGCGGATGTTCACCAGCATATCCTCGGAGCCGTGGATCAGCAGCACAGGCCCCCTGTAACCACAGATCTGCTCCACCGCATCCTTATCCACCACCCCTTCATGAAATTTTCTGCCGATTCTTACACCAAAGGTATCTATCTCCTCCGGCACCTGATTCACATCATAACAGGCTCCGCCCAGCCGCCCTGCCCTGGCGTCATCCGGGATACACAGGGCCGGATAAAACAGGATCAGCCTTTCGATCTCCGCTGCCCTCTCCGCCGCCACAATCCCGGCCACATAGCCTCCCTGGCTTCCGCCCGCTAAAAGGATATGCTTTTCATCCGTATAGGGCAGGCTCTTCGCATAGTCCAGGACGACCTTTAAGTCCGCCGCCTCCGTGTCGATGGTCATATCCAGGCTGCTTCCGTCGCTCTTACCTACCACACAGCCGCCGCAAAAGTCAAAGCAATACACTGTATACCCCATGTCCGCAAAGGCCTCGGCATAAAACACCAGATCATACTGATTCCCGCCGAAGCCATGGCAGATCACCGCAATGGGCTGTCTTTCCTGCCGTCCCGTTTTTCTTTCACATCTGTATTCCGTGCCCCGGATGGCAAGTCCCTCCCTGTTGCAGATAAATTCCCTTTTCTCCATACTCCCTCCTGTTCTGCCGCTTACCGGCTTCCTCTGCACTTTCCTCTATCTTATCACAGGATTGCATTTTTGTATATTTCAGAGAATTGATTGAATGGACCTGAAACCTATGTTAGAATCAAAATAACCAGTCTTATAAATCAAAATCTGCAAATGAGGAATACTATGATAAACGTAAATTTTTATGAAACCGCAGAAGATGCCCTTTTAAAATTTGCGGTCATTATTGCCAGAACCGGCGGCAAATGGGTGATCTGTAAGCATAAGGAGCGGAATACTTATGAGGTGCCCGGCGGCCACAGAGAACCCGGCGAAGATATTCTTATGACCGCAGAAAGGGAACTGCGGGAAGAAACCGGGGCCCTTGTATTTGATCTGAAGCCCCTGTGCGTTTATTCCGTTACGGGAAAGACCCGGGTAAACGAAACCGGTGAAGAATCTTTCGGGCTTTTGTGCTTTGCGGAAATCACGGAATTTTCAGGCAAGCTGGAAAGCGAAATAGAACGGGTCTTTCTGATGGACGAGCTTCCCACAGACTGGACTTATCCCCTGATCCAGCCCAAATTAATTGCAGAATATATTAGACGCACCGGTTCCGTTCAGGAGATACTCCCATGATCTATACCGTAACCTTCAACCCCGCCATTGATTATGTGGTACATATGGATAAAGTGGCCCTGGGAAAGCTTAACCGCTCCGTCACCGAACGGATTTACATCGGCGGCAAGGGCATCAATGTCTCCATTGTGCTGGCCCGGCTGGGGATAAAATCAACGGCCCTTGGCTTTGTGGCCGGCTTCACCGGCAAAGCCGTTGAGGACGGCGCTGCAGAAGCAGGCATCCAAACGGACTTCGTCCACTTGCAGGACGGCTGTTCACGGATCAACGTCAAGATCAAGGCAGCGGAAGAAACAGAGCTGAACGGCCAGGGACCTCTAATCCCCGAAAACGCACTGGCACAGCTTTACGAAAAACTGGATCGGCTGCAGGACGGAGACATACTGGTGCTGGCCGGCAGTATTCCCGGTACGCTGCCCGGGGATATATATGAACGGATACTGGCCCGGCTGTCCCACAAAGAGCTCAGGACCGTGGTGGACGCAACCGGGGACTTGCTGCTAAACGTGTTGAAATACAAACCCTTCTTAGTCAAGCCAAATAATCAGGAGCTGGGAGAGCTGTTCGGTGTGGAACTGAAAACGGAGGATGAAATCATTTACCGGGCAAAAAAGCTGCAGGAAATGGGCGCGGTGAATGTACTGGTTTCCATGGCGGAGCGAGGCGCAATCCTTTTGGATAAACAATGCCGGGTTCACAGGTGCGGCGTCTGCCGGGGCCAGGTAAGGAACTCCGTGGGCGCAGGAGATTCCATGGTGGCAGGCTTTCTCGCCGGTCTGGAATCCGGCAGTCCGGAGTACGCCTTAAAGCTGGGAACGGCTGCAGGCGGCGCCACTGCCTTTTCGGACGGGCTGGCCGAGAGGAATAAAATTTATGAATTGCTGGGGCAGCTGCCCTGATGATTTAAGGGGATGAGTACAAAATGGAAAAGTATCAGGGTGTGGGTATCGGTGAAGCGATAGCGATTGGAAAATTGCGACTGTTACGCAGACATGACCAAAATGTGAAATGTGTTCAGATTACAGACGCCGAAAGGGAAAAGGATCGCTTCCGGCGGGCAAAGACTCTGGCTCTCAGGCAGCTGCAGGAGCTTTTGGAAAAGTCTCTGCAGGAAGCCGGCAGGGACAGCGCGGCAGTCTTTGAAGCACATCAGATGATATTGCTTGATAAAGAATTCGACGAATCCGTCTTCAGCATGATTGACGGCCAGAACGTAAACACCGAATATGCCGTCAAGCTCACGGCAGAAACCTTTGCGGAAAGATTTGCAGCAATGTGCGATGTCTATATGACGGCGCGGGCAACAGATGTGCGGGACATTTCCGACCGCCTGATCCGAATTCTTTCCGGAGCCGCTTCCCAACCTATGCCCTCCGGGGAAAAAGTCATTCTCTGCGCCGACGATCTTACCCCCAGCGAAGCCGCATCCCTTAACAGAGACAGAATCCTGGCCTTTGTCACGGCCGGAGGCTCTTTCAGCTCCCACACTGCCATCCTTGCACGGGGACGGAATATCCCCGCAGTTATCGGCGTTGGAGACAAATTTCTTCGGGAAGTTAAGGAAGACGACGAAGCAATAGTGGACGGCGGCACCGGAGAGGTTATTGTCAATCCCGACAAAGAGGTTCGAAAAATGTTCTCGGAAAGGCAGCGCACCCTTACCGAAAAGGCACGCCTGCTTCAGGATCTTAAGGGCATGGAAAATGTGACCCTGGACGGTAAAAAAATAGATATTTATGCCAATATCGGAGGTGTGGAGGATGCAGCAAGCGCTCTTGCCAACGACGCCGGAGGCATCGGACTGTTCCGCAGCGAATTTCTGTTTCTGGAACGCACCGATTATCCTTCGGAAGAGGAGCAGTTTGCCGCTTACAAAAAAGTACTTGAGGACATGGCAGGTAAAAAAGTAATCATCCGCACCATAGATATTGGCGCGGATAAGCAAGCCGACTATTTCCGTCTCAAAAAGGAGGAAAACCCCGCACTCGGCTGTCGGGCTATCCGCCTTTGTCTGCTGCGCCCGGAAATTTTCAGAACCCAGCTGCGGGCACTGTACAGAGCCTCAGTTTATGGGAATTTGGGTATAATGTTCCCTATGATAACCGCCGTTTCAGAGCTTGAAAAAATCCTGGCGATCTGTAGTCAGGTGAAAGCAGAGCTGAAACAGCAGGAAATCAGATTCTCTGACAGGACAGAGCTGGGAATCATGATTGAGACCCCCGCAGCTGCCCTCATCAGCGACAAGCTGGCGTGCATGGCAGACTTTTTCAGCGTGGGAACCAATGACCTGACCCAGTATACCCTTGCCTGTGACAGGCAGAACCCTGATGTGAAGCAATTTGCGGATCCCCATCACGAGGCCGTGCTGCGCCTGATTGAGATGAGTGCGGAAAGTGCCCGCCGACACGGCATCCGGATCGGCATCTGCGGCGAACTGGCAGCCGACACCACGCTTACCGAAGCTTTTCTGCGCATGGGCATCGATGAGCTGTCCGTTTCCCCGGACTTAGTGCTGAAGGTCCGCCGGGCAGTCAGAGGGATTGATCTGTCAATTCCCGCGCAGAAAATTATTTTACTGGATTCTTGAATTATGGTGTTGCAGACACGTTACAAACGCAGAACTTCTCATTATTCCTCACTGCATCTCAAATTACACTAAGAATTCCTCTAAATCCGGATAATCTGAAATATGTTTTCTTACATAATTTCTTTTAAATGCCGCAAATATACTGTTCCTACTTAACGTGGCTCTCAAACTTCTTTTATAGCGCAATAATTCTGGATTTCTCTTATGTTTTTCCAATATTTTATATAATACATTCATCTCATCTGCCAAGCGTTCAATTCTGTGTTGACATGCTGCTTCCCGAATCCCCGTATTACGTTTTTCAAAACATTCCTGTATAAGGTCAGCAGTCATAATAGCCCGCTCTTCATCCACAATATTATGTACATTTACAAGTCCCTCTTCATAGCACTGCTCTAACATTTTTTCTGGATCTTCTTTGCAACAATCTATAATTTTATCGTCATATTTTGATTCTTTCTTTATTTTGTTACAATGAGAACACGCATAAAATAAGTTATTCCAATCAAAAATTCTCTCTGGTATTGTACGCCCATGATGAGGCTTTAAATGTTCCACTTCCGGATCGGATAGCCCTCTCAATTCACAAATATAGCATTTATCATTTGAATCTGCCTTTAATCTCTGTATTACATCTGGCTTATTATAATCCCCTTTCGCCTTTTGTTCTTCAACAGCCAGTGATGAAGGTGGAATAGGATTTCTCTCTATCTTAATCACTGTCCTTACCCCCTATTTGAGAATTCTAATTTCAACCGACTATATTCTGATGTCAGTTCTTTTGCAAGATAATCCGGGATTTCATCCAAATAGAATTCCAGTTTATCCATTTCTTCATATTCTTCGTCTGATAGCTCATCCTTAGAAACCAAATCTTTATATCTTTCAAATTTTTCTCTTAGTTCTTCTGATAGTGTATCAGCTTTAAAATATCCTTCTACAATCCCTTCATATGGTAAATTTTCCAATCCATTTTCCACAAGAGTTCTGTTCTGCAGATCATAAATGACAGCATTATCTAAGGAACTTAAAATAAACGGAGAGTGTGTTGTAATAATAAATTGAATATTAGGAAAAAGAGTTGTTAGAATAGGAAGTATCTTTTTCTGTAATTCTAAATGCAAATGGGTTTCAATTTCATCAACCAATACAATCCCTTCCATGTCAAACTCTGTTCGCAGTCCTGACTTTGCCTCCATTCTTATAATCAGATCATTAATAATCTCAAATATTGCCGCGTAACCACTGGACATTGTATTAAAATTAAAGGGTTCTCTATCTGTCTCGCAGATAGAAAACTGAAATGTTTCATCATTGAATTTTAGCTGCAGATTTTCATCTTCAATAATTTTCTTTAAAATATCCTCGAATGCATGAAACCATTTATCTATCTTTTCGGATTTTTCCTTATACTTTGTAAAAGCCTGAGTAGCTTTCAAATCTACAAGATATTTTGTAAATTTTCTACCTGGATTTTCAGAAATACTATACTTATCCTGAAATTCTATTTTTTCAATATTTTTGTATTCTTCCACTTGAAATTCTCTTTCAGCTTTATAATATGCAAAAATAAAATCCCCATTATGATATTTTTCTTTCAACATAGCATTAGATGTACTATTTAAAATCACCCCTGAATCTAATTTTCTTAACTTTCTTTCCCATAAATTAAGGCTTTCCTTAGCATCAAAAATCTTTTTTCTGTTTTCTTCTGAATCTTCTAACAAATTCAATCTGTTAATCTCATTTAAAGAACGGTCATACATCATTTTAACATGGTCTAATGGTGTACCATATTCACCCAAAAAGCTTTCAATATATTTTACTACAGCTTCCACTACACTTGTTTTTCCACTTCCATTTTTTCCTGTTAAAATCAAATGTTTTCTAATATCTTTATCTAAAGGAATCAAGATGTTTGATAAATGACGTACATTTTCTATATTAATACCAGTCAAAAAAGTTTGTTCCATAACTTCTCCTCCAATACTTTAAACTACACTTATTTTATCATATCCAGACTAAAATTTATACAACAAAAAACTCCACAGAACTGAAGTCCTGAGGAGTTGCAAAATCTTTTTTGAAATTGTTCGTTCTGAAACGTTTGATTATCTCTTGGAAAACTGAGGCGCACGTCTTGCTGCCTTCAGACCAGGACCAGCCATATTCCTTCATGGCTGCGATCTGCCTATCGTCCATACCGGCTGCGCGGTATTCCTGTTCCAGCCGGG
>CANPOY010000004.1 GCA_947575805.1 uncultured Lachnospiraceae bacterium | reverse complement strand
TAGCAAAACTAATTGTACTTGGGGCTAGCCGTCGCGCCAGCGACTTGGTACAATTCACTTAAAAGGAATGGAGGTGAAGACAAGTATGAGGTGTTTTCTCTTCCAGCCAGAATGCCGGAAGAAGTAAAGAGCTTCAGAAAGAACCGATTTATGGGAAAACAGGCAGAGGTATCCCAAAATCAAAATATTAGCAGGAGGAATGAGAATGAAAATCAAAATCAAACGAAGCAAAAATGCCTTAAAATTTCTTGCATTATTACTGTTGCTGACCAGTTTTTCGTCAATCACATCGATAGCTGCAGAGCAGAAGGATCCTTTGCAGGCATATAAAGATATTTTGGCTGAGTTCAATGAAGAAAAGGGAACCAGTTATGTTATGATTACCGATGAAGAGGAACTGGCCAAAACTAATCTGACTATACAAGAGTTGGTTGATTTTTACACAAGCATGGGTACCGATGCATTTCGTGATTATCTTGATGAGATTTATGTGCGCAACATTAATACTCCAGTACAATCCAAAGCTACGGTAATAGGAGGACAACAGGAGCGAGCAGAAACGTATATTCAGCCTTATGTATATGCAGCGCCGAATTTTTTATATTTGACTAGTAAAGTTGTAACTGTAAATAATAAAGCTTATTATAATAGTGTAGTAGAGGCAGGCGAAAAACATCTTTCTGGTCATTATCCCGTTTATGCTCTGTATGCGACACCTACATATAAAGTATCAGATGATAGCACGAGCATTACAGTGACTTACAAATACAACATAGTAGAGGGGCCAGGTATTTCTGATTTGGTGGCATACTCTCTTGACGTAACTTATTTTGCCAGCGATTGGTTAGAAGATTAAAATATGAAAGTAGGGAATGATATGAGAAAGCGTGTTAGGCACTTTACACAAATATTAACGGTCTTAATAAGTGGTATTCTATTTGCATCTATGCCGGTGTCCGCTGCTGAGGCAAAGAATTCGAGTGAAGCTTTTGTGCCAGGTACAATTGTGCTTTCAGATTCATGGCAGGAAGGGACAGTATTAGGCGATGGGGTAAGATTGCGGGCAGAGCCTAATTTTGATTGTACTATATATGGTTTGATGTATTATGGTGAAACTGTTCTTGTTAATTTGGAAATGTCAACTATGACATTTTATTATGTAAAACGTGAAGAGACCGGAGAATATGGTTATGTAAATCGAGGTTATGTTTTAGTAGGGGATAGTGTTATCGTTTCTGAAGATTAATCAAAATGCCATAGTTTGTTTAAAATTATTAATTAAGGCGTGTATAGAGAAAAGCGCTGGGGTTGTATGCCAGCGCTTTTCTTTTATACTAAAAAGATTTTCAGGAGGATAAGGAATGCGGAGAAAATATATATCACAGCTATTGAAATGCTTTTTATCGGTAGTTGTGCTTTTGTGTTTTGCGGGCTGCAGCAAACAGGAATCAGCAATCCCGTCCGGTGTTTCAGAAAGTATTCATGCAGAATCCCCAGAGGGTTCCGTACAGGAAGAAAGACTGCAGGATAATAAGGAACAATCTGCAGAACGGCAGCCAGACGATGTGGAACTGGACCACCAGCCCGAGCAGGAAGCGATACTTTCCACAGAAAGAACAACGGCGATGTTTGATGCGGGATCCTTTTGGGAATTGAACGAGGTAGTGGGAGGTGACTGCATCTATGGTTTTGGCAGGCGGCAGAAAGGAGAAAAAAGCATACTGTTTCAGGTCGGAACAGAGGATGGCATTGTTCGGGACTTTGAAGCAGAGCTGGAATCAGAGATAAGCGTACGCGCCGCCTGTACAGACAGTTCCGGAAACCTGCATATATTGCTGTCTGAACGGGGCGATTCGGAATGGACTGAAATTCTTGCATTGGACAAATCCGGGCAGACGATAGGCAGAATCGATGTCTCGAATGTGAAAGATGAGACTGACATTTTCGACTTATTAATGACGACAGGGACGGATGGAAGCTATTATATTTATTACACACATGATGGAGGGAGCAGTATCCTGCTGTTGGACAGTAACGGCAGCAGAAAGGAAGATTTCAGCCTTGATGTGCGGCTTGTGGGAATGGGAACAGGCAGGAGCGGTCAGGTATATGGTATGGTTTATGGCCAAGGCGGTCAATATTTGGCAATGCTGACGGAGAATGGGAAAATGGAAGCCTGCCCGAAGGGAGAATTTCAGGGTATGCCGATAGTGATTAATTGTCTGCGACCTGGTGTTCGGTGCGAGCTGTTGCTGGGAAATGAGGCATATGGCGCCTGGACCTATGAAGCGGGAATCCTGGAGCAGGCGGTTTCGGCTGACGAAATGCCTTATAAGGGGCAGGACGTGGAGAAATTTGGGTTTTTAAATGACGGCAGGCTGTGTATTGTGGGGTATGCTGACGGAGTACATACAATTGAGTGCCTGCCTGCGGAAAGGGAAAAATGAGAAAGCTGCTGTTATTATTGTGCGGAACGGTTCTTTCGCTTTGTTCCTGCAGCCCAGGAGAGGAAAGTGCTTCGAGGGAAACCGTTTCTTTGACGCTTGTTTCCTTTGAGGAGAGTCGTGCACTGACGGAACAAGTGAACCTGTTCAATGAGACCCATGAAGGATACCGGATAGACGTACAAATATACGAGCAGGATGACGTTGACAAGGACGACCGGATCGAGAGACTGCAAAGGGAGATTGCTGCAGGCAGGGGACCTGATCTTATCAACTATGGATCTCGTTATGCGTCAAACTATTGCCTGGGTCATTATACGGAAAATTTGCTGAATTATCTGCCGGAAGACTGGCAATTCATATATTTTTCAAATATCCTGAAATCTTTCTTTGTGGACGAGGGGCTGTATGCTATACCCGTAGGTTTTTCACTGAGAACGTTTGCCGGGAGACGAGACATGCTGGGCAATCGGGAGAGATGGAGCATACAGGAACTGATACGGATTTACATGGAGCGGGAAGAAGACATTATCCTATACCCTGGTGAGAAAAAAGTGGATGTGTTTGGGACAATATTAAGCAACAATATGGAATCCTTTATTGAATGGGAGAAGGGAGAATGCAGTTTCGACAGCGAGGAGTTTCGGGACATTCTGGCATTTTCCAATACTTTTCCGGATATGCTGCGGATTACGGAGGATTATAGCCCGAAGACGCTGTTTGCAGAGGGGAAAACTCTCTTGTATCCAGTTTATATCAGTGGAATTTATGATATTTGTGGGGCAGGCAGGATTTTGGCCACAGACGAGGTGGTATATGTGGGTTTTCCGGTTAGTGAAGGGTATGGGACGGTGATACAGCCGTCCTCGCTGGTTCTGGCAATCAGCGCTAATTCCAGACATAAAGATATTTCATGGGAATTCATTTCACAGTTCCTGGCTTCGGGCTACCAGGACGAAAAGCTGAACCGCTGCCTGCCGTTGAGGAGGGACACAATGGAGCATATGCTGGAAGAGGCAGGAAACATGGACTATACCGTTGATGCGGATGGAAACCAAATACCCATAGTAAAATTAAAAATTAGCTTTGAGGGAGAGGAATCAATTGAAGTCTATCACATGGAAGAAGAGGAAAAGAAGCAGCTTCTGCGAATGATTGATACAGCAAGCTTAAACGATGCCATTGATTACACCCTTTACAATATCGTGCTGGAAGAGGCACAGAGTTATTTTGCCGGGGATAAGACGTTAGATGAAGTCGTTGACACTATACAGCGAAGGGCGTCATTGTTTGTAGCGGAGAGAATGTAAATTATAGGGCAGATGCCCTACATAAAATAAATTGTCGACAATATCCTAAATAAATGTCAGCTTGTACAATCCGATAATTTATGAGTGGGCTTGGCTGAACCGATACTTTCACTTCATTATCTAGTAGTTTTTCTTTTACAAAGTACAAAATATATGATATAATGGGCACAGGAAAAACAAGCAACGCAAAGCGGCATTTGTTTTTCCTGTGTCCATTAACGAAAGAATCAAATCTGCGCAGCAGATTTTAAACGCAAAAGCGCGGCGCTTTTCACAGGCCGGCTTGCCGGCTTTGGGATGTGAGATTCGATTCCGCAAAGCGGAATCATGGGGACTAGAGTGATATTTAGGGTGCAAAAGGAAATAAGGAGAATTTGTCCGATGGCAAAGACAGGTAATTATGACGCCTCCAGCATTACCGTCCTGGAAGGGCTGGAAGCGGTACGGAAGCGTCCCGGCATGTATATCGGCAGCGTTTCCACAAAGGGTCTGAACCACCTGATTTATGAGATCGTTGACAATTCCGTGGACGAGCATCTGGCGGGATTCTGCGATACCATTAAGGTTACGCTGGAAGCGGACGGTTCGGCCACGGTGACAGACAACGGCAGGGGAATCCCCGTAGGTATGCACGAGAAGGGTATCAGCGCGGAGCGGCTGGTTTTCACTACTTTACATGCCGGAGGAAAATTTGATAATACGGCATACAAGACCAGCGGCGGCCTGCACGGAGTAGGATCCTCGGTGGTCAATGCGTTGTCTACAAGACTGACCGTTACGGTCAAGACCGGGGGCTGTATTTATGAAGACAAGTATGAGAGGGGCAATCCGGTGACTGAACTGGTTAACGGACTTTTGCCTGTCAGGGGGAAAACCAGGGAATCCGGAACCACCATTAATTTCCTTCCTGACGATACTATTTTTGATAAAACCCGTTTTAAGGAGGATGAGGTAAAAAGCCGGCTTCACGAGACGGCTTACCTGAATCCGAATCTGACAATTCAGTTTTCCGATCTGCGGGGAGCATCGCCGGAGCATGTCATCTTCCACGAGCCGGAGGGGATTACCGGCTTTATCAAGGACATGAATAAGAATCAGGAACCTGTCCACGACGTGATCTATTTCCAGGGAGAGAGCGAAGGCATTTCCGTGGAGGTGGCTTTCCAGTATATTAACGAGTTTCATGAAAATGTGCTTGGCTTCTGCAATAATATCTACAACTCTGAGGGCGGCACCCATCTCACGGGCTTTAAGACCATGTTCACTAACGTGATAAACACTTATGCCAGAGAGCTGGGCATTTTGAAGGAAAAGGATGTGAACTTCACCGGCGCCGATGTGCGAAACGGCATGACGGCAGTAGTTTCCATCAAGCATCCGGATCCCCGGTTTGAGGGCCAGACCAAGACAAAGTTAGACAACCAGGATGCGTCAAAGATAGTCAGCAAGGTGACGGGAGAAGAGATCACCCGTTTTTTTGACCGCAATCTGGAAATTCTGAAAAATATAATCGCCTGTGCGGAGAAGGCCGCAAAGATCCGAAAAACGGAGGAGCGGGCCAAGACCAACATGCTGACCAAACAGAAATTTTCCTTCGATTCCAACGGGAAGCTGGCGAACTGTGAGTCCAGGGACGCCTCCCGGTGTGAGATATTTATCGTGGAAGGAGATTCCGCAGGAGGCAGTGCCAAAATGGCGAGAAACAGGATGTATCAGGCAATCCTGCCCATTAGGGGCAAAATTCTGAATGTGGAGAAGGCAAGCATTGACAAGGTTCTGGGCAACGCCGAGATCAAGACCATGATCAACGCTTTCGGCTGCGGCTTTTCGGAAGGATACGGGAACGATTTTGATATTTCAAAGCTTCGCTATGACAAGATCGTCATCATGGCGGATGCGGATGTGGACGGAGCACACATTTCCAATCTGCTGCTGACCCTGTTTTACCGGTTCATGCCCCAGCTGATCTTTGAGGGACATGTGTATATCGCCATGCCGCCCCTGTATAAGGCCATGCCTTCCAAGGGCGCGGAGGAATACTTATACGATGATAAGGCTCTGGAGAAATACAGAAAGACCCACAAGGGGCCGTTCACCCTGCAGCGGTATAAGGGCCTGGGGGAGATGGACGCAGATCAACTGTGGGAGACCACTTTGAACCCGGAGACCCGCCGCATGAAGCAGGTGGAGATTGAGGATGCCCGCATGGCTTCCGAGATCACGGAGCTTCTGATGGGCACGGAGGTACCGCCCCGGAAGGCCTTTATTTACGACCATGCAACGGATGCAGAGCTGGACTATAACGCCTGAAAGCTGCAGGGAAGTCAAATTGTTGGTGCACATTGCCGATACGGCAAGGCACTTAAGAAGGGATCAAACATCTTTGATTCTTTCAACGGAACAGGAACAGAAAGGCTGTAAACAAATATCATGGAAGACAACAGCAGGATCATCAAAACAGAATACTCCGAAGAGATGCAGAAGTCTTTTATCGACTATGCCATGAGCGTTATTATCGCCAGAGCCCTGCCGGATGTGCGGGACGGGTTAAAGCCGGTACAGCGCCGTACGCTCTATGATATGTACGAGCTGGGCATCCGCTATGACAGACCTTACAGAAAGAGTGCCAGAATCGTGGGCGATACCATGGGTAAATATCACCCCCACGGTGACAGCTCCATTTACGACGCCCTGGTGGTCATGAGCCAGGACTTTAAAAAGGGTCTACCGCTGATCGACGGCCATGGCAATTTCGGCAATATTGAAGGAGACGGGGCCGCGGCCATGCGATATACCGAGGCACGGCTGCAGAAGGTGACCCAGGAAGCCTTTCTGGCGGATCTGGACAAGGATGTTGTGGATTTTATGCCCAATTTCGATGAGACGGAAAAGGAACCCACGGTACTTCCCGCGAAAATTCCCAACTTCCTGGTAAACGGTTCCGAGGGCATTGCCGTGGGTATGACCACCAGTACGCCGCCCCACAACCTGGGGGAAGTTATCGATGCCGTGAAGGCTTATATGCAGGATGAAACGATCGGCACTGCAGAACTGATGCGTTATATCAAGGGACCGGATTTTCCTACCGGCGGTATTGTGATCAATAAGGACGATCTGCCGGAAATTTACGAGACCGGTACCGGCAAGATCAAGGTTCGGGGCAGGGTGGAATATGAAAGGCTCAAAGGCGGGAAAACCAACGTTGTCATTACGGAGATCCCTTACCCGATGATCGGCATGAATATATCAAAATTCCTGCAGGATGTGGCGGCCCTGTCCGAGACGAAGAAGACACTGGATATTGTGGATATTTCCAATCAGTCCTCCAAGGAGGGCATCCGCATTGTCATTGAACTGCGCAAGGATGCCGACCCGGAAAACTTTGTTAATCTTTTATATAAAAAGACCCGCCTGGAGGACACTTTTGGCGTAAACATGCTGGCGATCTGCAACGGCAGGCCGGAAACCATGGGCCTGAAGGCAATTTTGAAAGCCAGCGTGGACTTTCAGTTCCAGGTGGCCACCCGCAAATATACCAATCTTCTGGAGCATGAGCTGGAGAGAAAAGAGGTGCAGGAGGGCCTGATCAAGGCCTGCAACGTGATTGACCTGATCATCGAGATCCTGCGCGGCTCCCGGGACCGGGCCATGGCAAAGGCCTGCCTGACGGAGGGGAAAATCGACGGCATTAAATTCAAGTCCAAAGAATCCAAAATTATGGCTGCCCAGCTTATGTTCACGGACAAGCAGGCAAACGCCATTCTGGATATGCGTCTGTACAAGCTGATCGGCCTGGAGCTGGAGGCGCTGATCAACGAACATGAGGAAACCATGGCCAATATCTACCGTTATGAGGATATTCTGGAGCGCAGGGATTCCATGGCCCAGGTCATTATGAACGAGCTGGATGAATATAAAAAGGCATTTGGACGGAAACGCAGGACGGTTATCGAGAATGCGGAGGAAGCTGTCTATAAAGAGAAAGAAGTGGACGAGATGGAGGTAATCTTTCTCATGGACCGCTTCGGCTACGCCAAGACAGTGGACTCTGCCACCTACGAGCGCAACCGGGAGGCGGCAGACAGCGAGAACCGCTTTGTCTTTCCCTGTAAAAACACGGGCAAGGTGTGTCTCTTTACCAATACGGGCCAGCTCCATACCATTAAGGTGATGGATCTCCCTTTCGGAAGATTTCGGGATAAGGGAACCCCTATTGACAATGTGAGCAATTTCAATTCCGAAAAAGAAAACATTATTTACATTACCAGCCAGACCGAGCTGAATCTGCGCCAGGTTGTCTTTGTGACGGCCCACGCCAACTGCAAGCTGGTGGACGGCGGAGAATTTGACGTGTCAAAGCGCACTGTCGCCGCCACAAAGCTGGAGGAAGGCGATACCGTGGTCAGTGTGATGGCTGTTTTGGAACAGCGGAACATCATTCTGCAGACAAAGGAAGGATTTTTTCTGCGGTTTCCCATCGAGGAAATTCCGGAAAAGAAAAAGGGCGCCATCGGTGTCCGGGGCATGAAGCTTTCGGCAAAGGACGCCGTGGAACGGGTGTATTATACGCAAAACGGTGTCGGGACGTCCATAATGTACAAAGAGAAGCAGCTTGACTTAAACAGCCTGAAAGCTGCCAGGAGAGATACAAAGGGTACAAAAATCAGAGTATGAGACGGGCAGGAACGAACGGCCCAAAACAGATGAAGGGTAACAGAAAGGCAAAATCCACAGAGAATCGAGGAACAGACATGCGTGTGATTGCAGGAACGGCCGGAAGCCTTCCGCTGAAGGCGCCGGAAGGCCTGGATACCAGGCCGACCACCGACAGAATCAAGGAAACACTATTTAATATGCTGCAGCCGGACATTCCGGGCGCTGTGTTTGTGGATCTTTTCAGCGGAAGCGGCGCCATCGGCATTGAGGCTTTGAGCAGGGGAGCGGAAAAGGCATATTTTGTTGATAATATGCCGAAGGCTGTCACCTGTATTCAACAAAATCTTACATTTACGAAAACAGGGAATCGTGCTATAGTATTAAAACAGGATGTGTGTGCGGCACTGCACGGAATCCGGGAAAAAGAGGCGGATATTATTTTCATGGATCCCCCTTATGGCTGCGATCAGGAGAAAAACGCCCTGGCTGTTCTCGCGGAAATGACATATGTTACACCGGATACGCGGATCATCGTGGAAACATCCTTAAATACAGATTTCTCTTATCTGGAGGAACTGGGCTTTTACATGGAAAAGGACAAAAGATATAAGACAAACAGGCATGTTTTCCTGAGGCGGAAAGCAGCATTACAGACAGAAAATAGCATTTGAGGTGGGCAAGGGGTATGAAAAAGGCTGTTTATCCGGGAAGCTTTGATCCCATGACATACGGACATCTGGATATTATTCACAGGGCGGCGGAGGTGTTTGATCTGCTGATTGTCAGTGTTTTAAACAATAAAGAGAAGACACCGTTGTTTTCTGTGGAGGAACGTGTTAAGATATTAAGGGAGGCCACGAAAGATCTGCCAAACGTGCAGGTTGACAGCTTCAGCGGCCTGCTGATCGATTACGCAGCGGAAAAGGACATCCATGTGGCTGTCAGAGGGCTGCGGGCAATCACCGACTTTGAATATGAACTGCAGATCGCCCAGACCAACCGCAAGTTTTCCGAAGGAAGGCTGGACACCATGTTTCTGACCACCAGTCTGGAATATGCTTACCTCAGCTCCTCCACAGTCAAGGAGATCGCCAGCTTCGGCGGAAATATCAGCCGCTGCGTTCCCGGATTTGTGGCTGATTTGATATATGAAAAATACCAGATAAAAACAAGGAGTAACGCCCATGAGCAGCAGAATAGAGCAGATAATAGATGAACTCGAGGAATACGTCGAGAGCTGTAAGCCCAAGTTCATGTCGAATTCGGAGATTATTGTCAATAAAGACGATATAGACGAGCTGATCAGGGAGCTGCGGATGAAAACTCCCGATGAAATCAAGCGCTATCAGAAGATCATCAGCAATCAGGAAGCCATCCTGAACGACGCCAGAACCAAGGCAAAAAAGCTGATTGACGATGCCACGATCCAGACAAACGAGCTGATCAGCGAACATGAAATCATGCAGCAGGCATACGCCCGGGCCAACGAGGTGGTAAGCATGGCATCCCAGCAGGCTCAGGAGATTTTGGACAAGGCCACCATCGAAGCCAATGAACTTCGTATGTATGCCGCCCAGTATACGGAGGATCGGCTGGCGGATCTGGAGAATATTATCGTTTCCGCAATCAATGCCTCCAGTTCCAACTATCAGAACCTGCTTGGTTCTCTGAATCAGTACAAGGATCTGATCCAGTCCAACCGTCAGGCCATGCACCCTGCCGAGGAAGAATTTGGGGAGCATTGAGGGGTGCGCAGCAGTTACGCAGTACTTACATGTCAGCCATAGAGCCGGTTTCCCGGGAATGTACCAGCTTCCCTGAGAACCGGTTTCCGTTTTAAGTGAACTGTTATTACAGAAAGGACTGTTTATGAGGTTTCTAAGAATACTTTCGGGGATACTGATATTTTTCCTGGCTTTTTTCATTTTGCCGGGTTACTGTTTCCATGCTTCGGCGGCAGGACGGCTGCAGCCGGTAGACGGAGTTCCTGTTATTGTCATTGATCCCGGCCATGGCGGCGAGAATCTGGGCACCCAGGCCGGAGGGATCTGGGATGAGAAATATATGGATATGGTTACGGCCCAGGCTTTGTATGACGAGCTTAGCCTTTACGACGACGTGGAGGTCTATCTGACCCGCACCGGTGACGTGGATGTATCCTTTCAGGAACGGGCGGCTTTTGCCCAGAGTGTCAATGCTGATTTCCTGTTCAGCATTCATTACAATGCGTCCGAGTACCATGATTTGTTCGGCTCCGAGGTCTGGGTGCCGCTTACAGCCCCTTTTAACAATTACGGTTATCAGATAGGATATGAGCTGCTTCGCGGTATGCAGGATAGAGGACTGCTGGTGAGGGGAATCAAAACCAGGGAGGGGGAGCGGGGAGAATATTACGCCATTATCCGCGAGACCGTCGCCTTGGGCATCCCGGCCGCCATCATTGAGCACTGTCATGTAGACGAGGACAGGGACAAGGGTTTCTGCGCCAGCGAAGAGGACCTGATTCGTTTCGGCAGGGAAGACGCCACTGCCATAGCCAAGTATTTCGGATTGAAAAGCACTGCGCTGCAGGTGGATTATTCGGATTATCCCCTTGCGGAGGTGGGCAGTGCCAATCCTGTCGCCTCCACTCTGCGGGACGAGACAGCTCCCGATGTCTGCCGGATTGAGTTTCTTTCGGCGGATTATGAGACAGGGGTTCTGTCCTTTACCCTGTCTGCGGCAGACTATGATTCCCCACTATTATACTATACATACAGCATTGACGGAGGCCAGACATACAGTGAACGGAATGCCTGGCCGGGGAGCGATGTGCTGACGGGGAAATATGAGGACACCTTCACCCTGAGCCTCACTATTCCTTCCGGCACAAAGCCCTCCGTCATCGTGCGGGCCTATAATATGTTTGACCCATATACCGAAAGCAACCGGTATGACAGTCCGATTACCTTTTCCTACGGTCAGGACTCCCGGGCTGAGGAAGGCGATCCCTCCTCTGTCGGAGAAGGCGGAAATGAGGACGCTTCCGGAACCGGGACTCCTCCGGACTCAGACACCCATGATCCGGCCTCATCCAACGCAGATTCACAGAATCCGCCGGCGGCAGACCCGGTGGCAAAACCAGTGTCCGGCAGTGCCGTGGCGGGAGAAAAGCAGGTCAGCTTTGTCGCCTTCCTGGAGATATGCCTTATAATCGTGGTTTTCCTCTTTGTCATCCTGCTGATCTCCCAGGGCATAGCCTATCAAAACCGGAAAAGGCGCAGGCGTCAGGGCCGGCGGGAGTTTCAGAGCAGGAAGGAAGACGGAGACACCAGGAACCAGCTCAGATAAAAGCCGCTGCACAGCAGGGTGAGAATGACCTTATGGCGGATATAATCGCTTATCTCCAGATCGGTAGCGCTGATACAGCTGTAGGTCTGGGCAATGCAGGAGAGACCGCCGAAGGACAGCGCCAACAGGCTGAACAATGGCAGACCATTCCCCAGCATGGACAGGCCCCCTGTGATTTCCAGCAAAGGGGCAAACAGGGCAGGCTCTTTGTCGAAAAGGATATGTAAGGGAAGATTTAACAGGTTGAACAGGATCATGTACCCGCCGAGGGTCAGCATGCTCTGGAGGGATGTCTGGACGGATTCGTTGACTGCGGACAGTAATCCGTCACAGAACGGCTTTGATCTGGCGGCGGTATTTACCGAACAGCTGCACAGTTCTGCGGATACCGGCGACAGATCCCGAAAGAACGTACAGCGCAGCGCCAGTCCATAGAGCAGCGGGATTCCGTACATGCCGAACAGATAAGGAAGGATCAGGCGCCGCCCTAAAAGAGGCAGGACAAAGCTGCAGAAATACACTGGCCCGATATTGTTGCAAAAGGCCAGCAGGTATTCCGCTTCCCGTCGGGTAATCATCTCTCTTTCATAGAGATCGGCAGTGACCCTGGCACCCATGGGAAAGCCGCAGAGAAAGCCCAGCGCCATACAGTAGACCACATTTCTGCGCACCCGGTAGAGGGGGCCGATTACAGGGTAAATCGCCCCCGCCAGCTTTTCCGTAAGCCTCAGGCGGACCATAATGCCGGAGAGGATCATAAAAGGCAGAAGCGAGGGAACCATCTTATTAAGCCACAGCTCCAGGCCGAGAGAGGCATAGGTCAGGCTCAGCGGGGAATGGCTCAGGATGCAGAAGGTGAGTATCAGGAAAAGAATTATAACAGCTTTCATAATACAATATATGAGAGATATGAGGGAGAAATCCGCATAAATGCGTCTGGACAGATTTTTGTGTGAATTAAATCAGGGAACCCGCAGCGAGGTGAAGGAACTGATCCGGCGAGGGGCAGTGACCGTAAACGGCCTTCCGGCCGGGGATCCCGCCGCCAGGGTCAATGAGGAGACGGACTGTGTCTCTGTCCGGGGAAAGAAACTTATCTACCGGAAGTTTTTTTATTATATGCTGAACAAGCCTGCAGGTTTGATCTCCGCTACCAGAGACCGGGTCTCCGCCACCGTCATGGAGCTTCTGCGGCCGGAGCACAGACGTCCCGATCTTTTTCCCGCGGGCAGGCTGGATCGGGATACAGAGGGGTTTTTGCTGCTGACAAACGATGGCGGTCTGGCCCATCGGCTGTTAAGTCCCGGGAAACATGTTGATAAGATGTACCGGGTCAGTGTGGAGCATGAGCTTTCCCCGGAGGATCTTCGGCATCTGGAGGAGGGCGTGGACATAGGGGAAGACCGTCTGACCCTGCCTGCAAAGGTACTGCAGCAGGAGGAGAGGGTGATTCTCCTCACCCTCCATGAGGGGAAGTTTCACCAGGTCAAGCGGATGCTGGAAGCAGTGAACAATAAGGTTACAGCCCTGAAACGCATTTCCTTCGGCGGCCTTCCGCTGGACGAAACCTTACAGCCCGGAGATTACAGGGAGCTGACGGAAGACGAGGTAAAAAAACTATATGGTACATGAAATGATGAAAAATGCAGACGCGGTTATATTTGACCTGGACGGCTCCCTGGTGGATTCCATGTGGCTGTGGAGGGCAATAGATATAGAATATCTGGGAAGCTTCGGCATCCCCCTGCCGGAAGACCTGCAATCCCGGATTGAGGGAATGAGCTTTCACGAAACTGCCCTTTATTTTAAAGAAAATTTCAGGGGAATCACTCACTCCGTGGAACAGATTAAGGAAACCTGGAATCGGATGGCCTGGGACAAATATGCCAACGAGGTTCCTTTGAAGCCTGGTATTCCAGTCTTCCTGTCCCATTGCAGAAGCCGCGGAATCCGCCTGGGTATCGCCACCAGCAATTCAAGAGAGTTGGTGACAAACGTGACGAAGGCCCATGGGCTGGAGGACTGCTTTGCCTGCATTATGACCGGCAGCGAGGTGACTCGGGGCAAGCCTGCCCCTGACATCTATCTGGCGGTGGCGGAGGCGCTGGATGCCGAGCCCGCCCGCTGTCTTGTTTTTGAGGATATTATTCCCGGAATCCTGGCCGGAAAGGCTGCCGGCATGAGGGTTTGTGCGGTGGAGGACGCCTATTCCGCAAAGGACAGGGAGAAAAAGAAGGCGCTGGCAGACTATTTTATTGAGGATTATACTGAAATCATTGAAGGGCAGGCATAAATCTCATGAAAGCAGAGCGTAAAAATATTATTATCATTACGGGAGCCTCTTCCGGGATCGGTCTGGAATTTGCCCTGAATATGGATCTGTACTTTGAAAACATCGACGAATTCTGGCTGGTGGCCAGAAGCAAGGACAGGCTTCAGGAGGCTGCCGGACATTTAAGGCACAAAACAAGGCTTTTTCCCATAGATATAACGGACAGCGGACACCTGGACGCCTTGGAGACTGCGGCAGCCGCCGGGAATGCCACAGTCAGGATGCTGATAAACAGCGCCGGTGTAGGACATCTGGGACACTTCTGTGAACGGGATACCACAGAAGCGCTGGAAATGCTCCGTCTGAACTGTCTGGCGCTGACAGAGCTCACCCACCGTATGATTCCCTATATGCGCAGAAACAGTCGTATTGTACAGATGGCCTCCGGCGCGGCGTTCCTTCCCCAACCGGGCTTCGCGGTATATGCCGCGGGCAAGTCCTATGTCTTAAGCTTTTCCCGGGCGCTGAACCGGGAGCTGAAGCCCCTGGGTATCTATGTGACCTGCGTCTGTCCCGGCCCGGTAGACACACCGTTTCTGGACATTGCGGGGCAGAGGGACGGAATGCCCGCCGTCAAAAGACTGGCTCTCACCGATGCAGGGAGGGTGGCAAAGCAAGCCCTGCGGGATTCCTTTTATCGGCGGGAGCTATCTGTCTGCGGCCTGCCGTTGAAGGCCCTGCGGCTGCTTTCCGCCGTAATTCCCCACAGAATCCTTCTGGACTTCATGACGCCGGGAAACCTGGAATAAAAGCCCGCAACACCAAGGAAATGAACCTGCCCCCGTGATTGGCCTGTGGGCCGGCAAAAACAAGGGAAAGCATACTGACAGGAAAGGATATAATTTCATGCAGATCAAACGTTTATTTACCACCTACAATGCAAAAGGGACGGAACGCTATCTGGATATACAAAAAAAATATGAGATCACCCGGACATTGCTTTATTTCGGCATATCCGCCGCACTCTTTATTGCGGGTTATCTTCAGACAAAGAGCCGGATCAATCTCCTGACCGTGGCAGCGATCCTGGGATGCCTGCCGGCAAGCAAGAGTGCGGTAAGTGCTATTATGTTTCTGCGGTTTCACAGCTGTCCGCCGGAGTATGCGGAGCAGATCAGGGAGCACAGCCGGGGGCTGACTGTGCTGTTTGACTGTGTTTTTACCTCTTATAAGAGGAATTTCCGGGTCAGCCATCTGGCCGTCCGTGGCAATACCGTCTGCGGCTTCTCGGAGGACGCGGACTTTCCGGAAAACGACTTTAATAAGCATATCGGCAATATATTAAAGCTGGACGGACATAAGGAGGTTTCGGTAAAAGTCTTTATTGGCCTGCCCAAATATCTGGAACGGCTGGATCAGATGAAATCACTGGAAGAAGAGGAAGCCAAAACCTCTGCAGTAATCGAAACCTTAAAAAGCGTCATGCTGTAATTTCGAAAGGTGGCTCTTATGCAGTCTGTAACCATCGAAAAGAATCAGGCCGGCCAGCGGCTGGATAAGTTCCTGCGCAAATTCATGCCCCTGGCCGGAACGGGCTTTTTATACAAAATGCTCCGTAAGAAAAACATTACCCTGAATGGGAAA
Source organism: uncultured Lachnospiraceae bacterium (assembly GCA_947575805.1). GTDB lineage: Bacteria > Bacillota > Clostridia > Lachnospirales > Lachnospiraceae > Acetatifactor. Next base: position 82,326 of record CANPOY010000004.1, on the reverse strand, counting down.
CGGGCGGAGGGCGGGGAAATCCTCTCTGTGGGAGACAACCTTTCTTTCTTTTTTTCCCCGGAGACCTTTGCTAAAATGACGGGGAGCAGCACATTAGGGATGCCGTCCCTGCAGGAAACACCGTCCGCGCAGGCATACCACCAGGCATACCGCGTCCTGAGGGACTCCGGAATTTCGATCCTGTATGAGGATAATGATATATTGGTCGCCAACAAACCGGCAGGTATTCTTTCCCAGAAAGCGGCGGCGACGGACTGCAGTTTGAATGAATGGCTGATCGGTTACCTTTTGCAAAAGGGATGCCTTTCCCCGGGGGAACTGCGCACCTTCAGGCCCTCCGTATGTAATCGCCTGGATCGCAATACCAGCGGCATTGTGCTCTGCGGGAAATCCCTGGCCGGCTCCCAGCACCTTGGCCGCTGTATCAGGGAAAAACATATCCGGAAGATCTACCGGACCATCTGTGCGGGAGAAATCAGCCGGGAAATTACTCTTCGAGGATACCTGGAAAAGGATTGTACAAACAATAGAGTACGTGTATGCGGCAAAGCAGGGCTGAATTATATTGAGACAATCTGCCGTCCCCTGGCTGTGTCAGGCGGCTTTACCTTACTGGAGGTGAATCTGATCACCGGCAAGACCCATCAGATCCGCGCCCATCTGGCAAGCATCGGACATCCCCTGATCGGAGATACCAAATACGGGGACGAAAGAGTCAACCGCTACTTCAGGGGAAAATTCAATCTGCAATATCAGTTGCTCCACGCAAACAGGGCAGAGATTCCGGATCTGGCGGACACAGGAAAAAGGAACATCGTTCTGGCCCCTTACCCCCCGATTTTTCCGGAGATTATGGATGAGCTGGGACTGGATGACAGTGACAGGAGATAGATACCGATGGCCACATGGAAAACAAGGGGCTTAAGAGGCTCCACCCTGGAGGATATGATTAACCGCACAAATGAAAAATATGCCGAAGCCGGTCTGGCGCTGATCCAGAAGGTTCCCACCCCCATCACTCCCATCAAGATTGATAAGGAACACCGGCAGATTACCCTGGCCTATTTCGAACAGAAGAGTACCGTAGACTATATTGGAGCCGTACAGGGGATTCCTGTCTGCTTCGATGCCAAGGAATGTGCGGTAGATACCTTTTCCCTGCAAAATATCCATCCCCATCAGGTGGAGTTTATGCAGCGTTTTGAAAAGCAGGGGGGAGTAGCCTTTTTCCTGATTTATTATACCCATAAAGACGTGATGTACTATCTTGCCCTGGATATGCTGCTGTTCTTCTGGAACCGTGCCCAGGAGGGCGGCAGAAAAAGCTTCCGCTATGAGGAACTGAACCCGGAATACCTTCTGCCGAGGAAACACGGGATCCTGGTTCCCTATCTGGACATCCTGCAGAAGGACCTGGAGGACAGAAGCCTGGCGGACACGTAATTGCGCAACATCAAAGGCTATGGATGAAGCACTGATAAACCGGTAGAATTTTGCTTGACAACCGTGTTTATTTCATATATACTACTTTTAATTTATTTCTCTGCTATGATACTATGGTAGTGCGCTAAAGCGGTAAAGTGAGGACATTGCATGAGCACATTTATGGGAAAGCAACTGCTGCATACCCCTGAGGGGGTAAGGGACATTTACGGTGAAGAATATTCCAGGAAACTGGAGGTGGAGCGCAGGCTTCATGAAAATATCAGGCTGTACGGATACGAAGAAATCCAGACACCGGCTTTTGAATTTTTTGACGTGTTTTCTAAAGAAATCGGCACCACCCCCAGCAGGGAATTATACAAATTCTTTGATAAAGATAATCATACGCTGGTGCTTCGGCCGGATTTCACGCCTTCCATCGCCAGATGCGCGGCCAAATATTTCGGGGAGGATAATATTCCCCTTCGTTTCAGCTATCTGGGCAATACCTTCACCAATACCTCCGACCTCCAGGGAAAGCTGAAGGAATCCACCCAGATGGGGGCGGAGCTGATCGGGGACGATTCGGTTGAGGCGGACGGCGAAATCATCAGCCTGGTGATCAAATCCCTCCTTCACGCAGGTCTGAAGCGTTTCCAGGTCACCATCGGCGAGGTGGAATACTTCAAGGGATTGTGCGGGGAAGCAGGGCTGGACGAAGAGACGGAGCTGGACCTGCGGGCCTGTATTTCCGGCAAAAATTATTTTGCAGCCCAGGAGCTGCTGCAGGAACGAAATGTAGCGGAACCCTATCACAGCCGCCTTTTGAAGGTGGCGGATATGTTCGGCGATATGTGTTCCCTGCAGGAAGCGGGGAAGATGGTAAATAACCCACGCTCTCTGGGAGCCATTGAGAGGCTTGAGAAGCTTTATGAGGTGCTGAGGGCTTACGGCGTGGCGGAATACATTTCCTTCGATCTGGGAATGTTGAGCAAATACAAATACTACACCGGTGTCATTTTTAAGGCTTATACCTATGGTGTAGGCGACGCGGTGGTCAAGGGAGGCCGATATGACGGGCTGCTGTGTCAGTTTGGCAAGGAGGCGCCTGCCGTGGGATTCTGCATGGTGATTGACAGCATTCTGGAGGCTCTTTCCCGGCAGAAGGTTAAATTGCCCCTGCCGGAGTCTGTTCAGATCGTTTCCTACAGCCCTGACAATTTCTCCGAAATGCTTGCGGAGGCGCAGAGACTGCGGGCAGAGGGACATGCCACGGTACTGAGGAGGAAAGATACATGAAGGAACTGATTTTCGGGATCGGATTACTGCTTAGCGGCGTGACCGGATCTGTGGGCTGGTGTATGTATTGCCATACAATCTCTGTGGGAGGATAGGAAAAGGAATGGAAATCGGTAATAGAAACGAGGAAAGGTATCTGACTTTTGCCCTGGGCAAAGGACGCCTTGCCAATAAGGCCCTGGAGCTGTTTGAAAAAATCGGCATCACCTGCGAGGAGATGAAGGATAAATCCTCCAGGAAGCTGATCTTTGTAAACGATGAGTTGCGCTTACGTTTCTTCCTGGCCAAGGGTCCCGATGTGCCCACCTATGTGGAGTACGGCGCGGCTGACATCGGCATTGTCGGACGGGACACCATACTGGAGGAGAACCGCAATGTATATGAGGTTCTGGATCTGGGCTTCGGAAAATGCAGAATGTGTGTCTGCGGTTCTCCCTCTGCCGGAGAGCTGCTGCAGCATCATGAGCGAATCCGGGTCGCCAGCAAGTATCCGAACATTGCCAAAGACTTTTTTTACAACAAAAAGCACCAGACGGTAGATATTATCAAACTCAATGGCTCCGTGGAATTAGGCCCCCTGGTGGAGCTGTCGGATGTGATTGTGGATATTGTGGAAACGGGTTCCACCCTGCGGGAAAACGGGCTGGAGGTGTTGGAAGAGGTCTGTCCCCTTTCTGCCAGAATGATTGTGAACCCGGTGAGTATGCAGATGGAGACGGAGCGGATCAAGAGCCTGGTAAACCGGCTGCGGGCTGAAATCGTCAGGGCATCTTAAAATTTGCAGGCAAATAAAGAGGTATGAGTAAGATCATTAGCTAAGAAAGGTATGATTAAATATGAAGACAGTAGCTTTAACCAAAGAGACAAAGCAGGGGATTCTGGATCAGCTCTTAAAGAGAAGCCCCAATAACTATTCCGTGTATGAGGATACCGTCAATGAAATCATCTCAAATGTGAAGGCAAAAGGAGATCAGGCGCTCTTTGACTACACCCTGAAATTTGACAAATTTGCCTTAAGCGCTGAAAACATCAAGGTGACCCGGGCCGAAATCGACGAGGCCTATACAAAACTGGATCCCGGACTGACAGAGGTAATACGCAGGGCTGCAGAGAATATTCGCGCCTTCCATGCAAAGCAGCTCCGCAGCAGTTGGTTTGACGCAAAAGAAGACGGTACCATTTTAGGAATAAAAATCACCGCCCTAGACAGAGCCGGCGTATATGTTCCGGGAGGCAAGGCGGCTTATCCCTCCAGTTTGCTGATGAATGTGATCCCTGCCAAAGTGGCAGGAGTTTCTGAAATCGTTATGGTCACGCCGCCGGGAGCGGACGGACAGATTAATCCGGGCACCCTGGTGGCGGCTGATATTGCAGGAGTGAATACCATTTACCGGGTGGGCGGCGCCCAGGCCGTCGCGGCCCTGGCCTTTGGCACCGAATCCATCCCCAGGGTGGACAAGATCACAGGCCCCGGCAATATTTTCGTGGCTTTGGCGAAAAAGGCGGTATACGGTTATGTGGGCATTGATTCCATTGCCGGCCCCAGCGAGATCCTGGTGCTGGCGGATGAGACCGCCAACCCTAAGTATGTGGCCGCAGACCTGCTTTCCCAGGCAGAGCATGATGAGCTTGCCAGCGCCATTCTGATTACCACTTCCCAAGAGCTGGCGGAGCAGGTTTCCACCCAGGTAGATGTATTTACTGCCCGCTTGGAGCGAAAGGAAATCATCCGGAAATCCCTGGATAATTACGGCTATATCCTGATCGCGGAGAATATGGAGGACGGAATTGAAGCGGTAAACGAGATCGCCTCCGAGCATTTGGAAATCCTGACCGCAGATCCCTTCCAGACCATGACAAAGATCCGCAACGCAGGGGCTATTTTCCTGGGTGAGTACGCCTCCGAGCCCTTGGGAGACTATTTTGCGGGACCGAACCACATATTACCCACTAACGGCACCGCCAAGTTCTTTTCTCCCTTGAATGTGGATGATTTTATGAAGAAATCCAACGTCATTTCCTATTCCAGGGAGGCTCTTGAAAGGGTTCATAAGGATATTGAAGCCTTTGCGGAGAGCGAGGGGCTGACAGCCCACGCAAATAGCATAAAGGTAAGGTTCCAGTGAGCAAGTTACTTGAAAGGCATGGTAAATAGTATGAGCAGAATTGCTGAAATTCAGCGGAAAACAAAAGAAACCGAAATATGTATCACATTAGAACTGGACGGTACGGGAACTGCTGAAATATCAACGGGAATCGGTTTTTTTGACCATATGCTGGAGGGATTTTCCAGGCATGGCTTCTTCGACTTAAAATGTCAGGTTAAGGGAGATCTTCATGTAGACGGCCACCATACGGTAGAAGATACCGGTATCGTTTTAGGGCAGGCCATTGCAAAAGCCCTGGGAGAAAAAAAAGGGATCTGCCGCTACGGCTCCTTTATTCTGCCCATGGATGATGCCCTGGTGCTGTGCGCCGTGGATCTCTGCGGACGGCCGTACTTTAACTTTGACTGTGTTTTTCCTACGGCCCAGGTGGGAGGTCTTGATACTCAGCTGGTCAGAGAATTCTTTTACGCCGTGTCTTACAGCGCGGGGATGAACCTGCATATTAAGCTGCTGGACGGTATCAATACCCACCATATGATTGAAGCCATGTTCAAGGCCTTTGCCAAGGCGCTGGATCAGGCGGTCTCCATGGATTCGCGAAATTCCGGCGTATTGAGCACCAAGGGCAGCCTGTAAAAACAAGAGAGAAAGGTTGAAGGATAAAAATGACAGTTAAGAAATTTGTCCCCTGCATTTATCTCCGTCAGGGACATGCGGTAAGAAGCCTCAAGGATACTGCCGTGGTGGAGACCAACCCGCTGCGTCTGGTACATCTCTATAACGAAAACGGCGCAGACGAGCTGCTGGTATTTGATCTGTCGGAAAATGACGAGGAGCACGAGGCGGCGCTGGATATTATAAAAGAAATCTGTTCCGCAGCGGAAATGGGCGTCATCGGGGCCGGGAACGTAAAACGCATGGAGGACATCAAGAAGCTGCTGTATGCCGGCTGTAAAAGGGCCGTACTGGATTATGAAAAGCAGGAGAATATTGACATTACCGAGGAGGTCTCCCTGAAATTCGGCCGGGAGAAGCTGCTGGCATCCTGCCACGATCCGGCCGTGCTGGAGACTTACCGGGAACTGGCGGAAAAGTATGTTTCCGGATTGATCCTGATGAATCCTCATCAGATCCGTGAGACGGAAGCGGTGACGAAACTGCCCTTTTACGTGCAGATCAACCAGATTGCGCTGAATAAGCTGATGGAAATCTGCTCCCGTGAGAATGTCTGCGGGATTACCGGCAATACCATGAATGACAATTATTCTGAAATCGGAACCCTCAAGGAAATGTGCCTGGAGAACGGCATTCCTGTGGAAACCTTTGAGGCCGCCTATTCCTGGGCTGATTTTAAGAAAAACAGTGACGGCATGGTGCCGGTGGTTGTGCAGGATTACCGGACCCTGGAGGTGCTGATGGTGGCTTATATGAACGAAGAGGCTTACCTGCAGACCATTTCCTCCGGACGTATGACCTATTTCAGCAGAAGCCGGAATGAGCTTTGGCTGAAGGGGGCGACCAGCGGCCATTTCCAGTATGTAAAGAGCCTCACCGCCGACTGTGACATGGATACCATTCTGGCAAAGGTGTCCCAGGTGGGGGCCGCCTGCCATACCGGGGCCAGAAGCTGTTTCTTTCATGAGATCGCTAAGAAAGATTATGAGGCCAGTGAGAATCCCCTGCAGGTCTTTGAGGATGTACTGAATGTCATTAAGGACCGCAAGGTTCATCCTAAGGAAGGTTCTTATACCAACTATCTGTTCGACAAGGGAATTGACAAGATCTTAAAAAAGCTGGGAGAGGAGGCAACGGAGATCGTGATTGCCGCTAAAAATCCCAATGCCAACGAGGTAAAATACGAGATGAGTGACTTCCTGTATCATATGATGGTCCTGATGGCGGAGAAGGATGTAAGCTGGGAGGAAATCACCACGGAGCTTGCCAATCGGTAATGCAGCTGGTTTAAACCGTAACCTAATAAATTCCTGCATGTACTCAATATCAGTGCCTATCGCAATAACGTCAAAAAGCTACCGTTTACAGGTAGCTTTTTTCAGGCACAACTCTATATAACACTCTACCATATCATATAAAAAAAGTCTAGTATTATTTTTCATTTTCGCTATACTTGTAACTGTTACAACAATTCAACCGGATGACATAAAGGAGGGCTCATGAAGAACACAGACAGGAAAGCGGAAGAGCAGTATCTGCAGGAAACCATGCAGGTCATTCAGGGTAATCTTGCAAATTACGGCGGGGAAGTAAGCCGTATGCAGGGTGAGATTGATGAGATGCTGGAGCATTATCACGACAACGACGTGGAGCTTTGGACTTTGCTGAATAACACCATTACTCTGAACGAACACATGAAGCGTGCCATGGAACGCAATGAACGGGCCAGCCATAAGCCTTACTTTGGCAGGATTATTTTCCGGGATGAAAACCTGGGGAAACAGGAGTCCCTGTATATCGGCAAAGGCGGCATTTCCAGGGATAATACCCACTGGATGGTAGTTGACTGGAGAGCTCCCGTGGCCAACGCTTACTATGAGAACGGTCTGGGAAAGTGCAGCTATGCCGCGCCGGAGGGAAAGGAAATTCCCATTGATCTGCAGATGAAGCGGACCTTTGAGATCGAAGAGGGGAAACTGCTGGATTACTTTGACACGGAGGTGGTGGCAAACGATGACCTGCTGATGAAGTATCTCTCCAAAAACAAAGAAGCGGTGCTGGGAGAAATCGTAGCCACTATCCAGAAGGAGCAGAATGAGATCATCCGGAAATCCCCGTATCACAATCTGATTGTCCAGGGCGTTGCCGGCTCCGGTAAGACCACCGTAGCCATGCACCGGATTTCCTTTATTCTGTACAATTATCAGGAACGCTTCCGGCCGGAGGACTTTTATATTGTGGGGAGTAACCGTATCCTCTTAAATTACATTACCGGAGTGCTGCCGGACCTGGATGTCCACGGGGTAAAGCAGATGACCATGGAGCAGTTGTTTATCCGGCTGCTCTATGAGGATTGGGACGATAAGAAATATAAGGTGAAATCCGTCTCGGGCAGTCAGAATATTGTCAAGGGCACGGAAGAATGGTATTTGAAGCTGGAGGAATTTATCCGCAAACTGGAGTGGAATACCATCCGCCGGGAAAGTATTTATCTGGATCCAAGACAGTTTGTAGAGGGCCTGCAGGACGGCAGGAACGGTATTTATGACAGACGGGAAGAGGACGGAAAAGCCGGCATCAGATCGAAGCCGGTCTGTCTGGTAGAAAGCGAGGCAGTGGAACGGTACATTGTCCAGAATCCCACAATATCCATTCAGAGTAAAATCAATATGCTCAACGAGCGCCTGATTATAAAAATCAAAGACGAATTTTTAGGCAAGGGCATCAAATATACGGAGAGCGAACGGAAAGCCATCTTGAAAGCTTTCAGAGGTTATTACGGGGGAAAACAGTGGAAGAAGTCAATCTATGAGCTGTATCGGGAATTCCTGACTTTACAGAGCGACAGGAATCTATCGGAATCCGCTGACCCAAATGCTTTTGATGTGTATGACCTGGCGGCTCTGGCACTACTGTACAAAAGGGTAAAGGAGACGGAAGTAATCAGCGAGGCCCATCATGTAGTCATTGACGAGGCCCAGGACTTCGGTATGATGGCTTACCGGGTGCTCCATACCTGCATCAAGGACTGCACCTTTACCGTCATGGGCGACGTCTCCCAGAATATCCACTTCGGCTTCGGCTTAAAGGACTGGGAAGCGCTGAAAAAGCTTCTGCTTCCGGACCCCATGGACTCCTTCGGGATTCTGCGCAAGAGCTATCGAAACACCATCGAAATTTCGGAATTTGCTACAAATATCCTGCGTCACGGAAGCTTTTCCATCTATCCGGCGGAACCCATTATCCGCCATGGAAATCAGGTCACAGTGGAGCAGATTGCACAGAATACATCCCGGGAAGACCTGTTTCAAAGAGTTGCCGGAATCTGCCGTGAATGGCAGGAACAGAAGCTTGATACCATAGCGGTAGTATGCCGTAACGGTGAGGAAGCATGCAAATCAGCGCATGAGCTTTCAAAATACATTGAGATCATGGAGAGCGACCTGGAAAAGGTAAACTTCGGAAAGGGCATCATGGTGCTGCCGGTGGAATACACCAAGGGTCTGGAGTTTGACGCGGTGCTGATCTTAAATCCCACGAAGGAGGCCTACCCTGTGGACGACGGCCACGCCAAGCTGCTCTATGTGGCCGCCACCAGAGCCCTTCATGAGCTGCATATTCTTTGCCAGGGAGAGCACACGGAGCTGCTGGCTCCGGCGCCGGAGCGGAAAGCGTCAGCACCGGAAACCATGGAGACAGCCGAAATCAGATCGGAAAGCGCTGTGACAAAGGCAGGACCAAATGGAGAGAAGGCGGAAGCGGCCGCCCCTACAGGGCAGCGCCACCGTATCAAAGCAGATACCTCGGTCTTCCCGAAGCAGGAGAAGGTGATTCGAATGAAAACCTCCGGTGCTTCAGGAACCTCCGGAATGAAACCATCCGGGAATTCCTCTGTAGTCTCCCGATATTCTGCAGTTACACCGAAGCGGGCAGCATCTCCCCAGACTGACCAATCCCACGGGAAGATAACTGCTACAACTTTAGCCAAGTCCAAGGAAGCCCCTGCTTTCGGGGACATGCCCCCCACGGAAATACTGCGCCCCAGAGGCCATTCAAAAATCAGCCTTGGTGTGAAATGGGTGTCGAAGCAGGCGGACGGCCTGTATCTGCAAAGCCAGTATGGCACCCTGCGGATCAGTCCTGTGGCAAGCGGTATCCTCCGCATGACCTTCGCCAAAGGAACCACCGTAACGGGCGACACCCATCCACTGATTGTCTGGCGTAAAACAGATCGTAACTGGAAACACCGGGATAATGGCAGGGTAGTAGAGCTTACCACCGGAGAAGTCACCGTACAGGTGGAAAAGGCCACCGGCGCAGTCAGCTATTTGGATGCAAAAGGAAAGCAGCTTTTGAGAGAACGTAAGGCAGACGGCAGACAATGCGATGAAAAGGGCTCCTGGCTGTTTCTGGAGCTGCAAAAGAACGAGCAACTGTTTGCCGGCGCATTGGGCTCAGCCTCCCAGGGGGCCTTAAAGCTAAGAGGCAGCGCCAGATATATTTCCACAGGGGCGAACCTGCCTTTCCTGCTGTCAGATCAGGGATACGGCCTTCTGCCGGCCACCTCCGGCGATGTAATCAGCTGCGATATTCCCGCCTATGGCACATATCTCTATATGGACGGACAGACACAGCAGGACTATTATTTTATCGTCGGGAAACAGCAACAGAATATCCTGAACGCTTACCGGCTTCTCTGCGGAGACCTGTAAGGGCCGGATAACGCATGTGTGCGGGACACCAAGGCCTATCTGCCCTGCGACAGAGTTTCCACCCATTCTTCGATTTCATCCTCGTAATCTGCGGAAATAATCTGATAGATTTTTTCCGCAGTGAGGCCCCAAAGAGAAGTGCCGTTTGTATCTATCGTAACCACCACTGCAAAGAGCAGGACCGCTAACAGGATCCGCAGCCGAAAAGAGGACTGCGGCATCTCCTGTTCGGGATCCGCCCCGTCTTCTTCCCAGGGACGTATACTTTCCCTGCCATACAGGATCCGTTCCCGGTCTCGCATATCATACCGGTCCTCGTTGTAACGTGAGCGGATCTGCTGGATCAACTGCAATTTCTGTTCTGAATTCACATTTTTCAAGCCTTACCTCCATACTGCCGTCCAACTGCGGCTCAAATGGCTCATTACAGGATATGCCATGATGGATACGGAAAGAACTACCTGTCCTTGCCTAATTTTCTTATTTGAAGTATAATAGCTTTATTCAGGTATTCTGCGTGAAAACTGCCAGGCTATCTTGAGGAAAACCTGAGTGCATAAGAGACTATACAAATTAATGAGAGGGGAGTTTTCATGAAGAAGGTCAAACCGACAAGAAGCTTTCGTATGACAACGGTATTTTTGACAGTGTGCCTGCTTTTGTCTGCCTGCGGTGCAGACGACAAAACGGAGCAGAACGCGGCTGGAACCATCGGGTCTGCAGGTCCGGAAAACAATAAAACGGATAAAAACGAACCAAACGGTATATCGGTTTCTAATTCCAATCCGGCAGCCACAGGAAATAAACTGTATCTGCAGGAACGTCAGAGCATACAGTTTCATGAGCCGGAAACCGGCTATCAGGCAGTCAACTATTTTTTTGACGTTTATGACGGAAAAATTTACCTGTTCCGTCCGGAGGCTCCAGCTCAGGAAGGCAATGTCGCCGCTAACAGACAACGGCTTTGCGTACAGACCTTTGACAGTAAAACGCAGGCCATCGAGCAATATCTCCTGACACCGGCGGTTCCGGGGCTGACGGAATATACCTTTTATTCCGTGGGGCTGACCGCGGACGGTGAAATCTCCATGAAACTATTTGACTTGAACGGAAATGAGAATTCCTATTTTTTAGCTAAAATGGATCTTGAGGGAAATATGTTGGAGACGGCGGATTCCTTCCCTGACGAAGCGGAATATCCCTGGAATATGGATTCTTATTCCGATCAAAAGGTATATCACCTGGCTGACGGCAGAACGGTCTTAAGCAAATGGGATATGGATACGTTTACCGCTGTTTTGACCTGGTTTGACGGCAAAAGCGGCCAAATCATTACCCAGATAGAAGGCGGAACTCCTCAGGCAGTCTGCTGTGATGCCGACGGGCTTTTATACTATCTGGCAGGCGGTATACTGCTTCACCTGGACCCGGAAAAGAATATGCAGGATGAGTTGTTCCGTCTAAATGAAAACGGGATTGAATACAGCGGAGACTTTGCCCTGTTTCCCGTTGATGAGGAAATGCTGCTATGCCGCATGGACAAAGAGGAAATCCTTATTTATACACTTACTGATCAGAAGACCGTAAATAATGAAGAAATCCGGGTGGCCTGTCCAGAAGGAACCGTCGGCATAGAATATATTCAGCGCAAGGCATCCACCTTTCCCTATGATACAGAAGGGTTTCCTATTAACATTGAGACCCCGGAAAGTGAGGCTTATCAGGAGGATTACCGTAACCTGATTTTAGCCGAACTGGCGGCCGGAAAAGGACCGGATATGCTGCTGCTTTCCAGAAACGACATTGCGTTGCTGGCGGAAAAGGGTTATCTCTGCGATTTGTCCGCTCTCATTCCGGAAGACATAAAGACTCAAATGATCCCCGCTGTATTAGAACTGGGGACCGTAAACGGAAGGCTGGTCGCCCTTACCCCGCAGGTGGAATTCAATACCATAATCACCGGCAATCAGACCTGGGAAAAAGACAGATGGAATATATCCGAATTCAGGGAACTGGTGAAATCCAGGGATGACTGTGAAATTTTGTTAAGCTTTTTGAATTCCAATGCGATTTATTACACCCTTTATTGGCTCATGTTCGGAAATGGTATTATAAATTCGCCTCTGCTGGATCTGGAGCAGGGTGTCAGCTATCTTGACAGCGAAGAATTTGTGGAAATCCTGGAGCTTTGCAAAAAGTACAGTGAAAAAAATGTATCGCTGGACGAAAGCGAAGTTGATTCAATGCTGGAGGAAGGAAAAATTGCTGCCAAGTATATTGTTATTTATAATTTAGAAAATTTTTCCACCGTCATGAGTCGGTACGGCAATGATTGCCACTTTGTTGGTTATCCTTCGGAAACCAGCAGCGGCAGTTATGTGGAAGCGTATTCTTTCCAATACCTGGCAGTAAACGAAAACTCCCCCCACAAGGAGGAAATCAAAAAATTTATTGCTTATTTGCTGGATTATGATAATCAGTTTACGGTAGCAGGTTGCAGTGTTCGGATGGACGTGATAAGAGACAGTGTAATTAAAGATCCCTATATGGGACATGTAATACGTCGTTCCACCAATCCCGAAGATCAAAAAATTGCTCTGTTGAAAGATTTAAAACCGGACGGGACCCCCTGGTTGGAAGAATTTCTTGATTTTGTAAAAAACAGTGAGCCGACGCCTGCCATGCCCGATGAACTCTCGGAAATTATAAATAGCGAGTTGAAATCCTATTATGAGGACGGACGAAGCGCCAGGGAAACGGCGGACAATATCCACAACCGGGTACAGCTTTATCTGGACGAAAGAAAATAAACGGCAACTCAGCCATACATATGGAAAGGAACGTAACTATCTATGCTGCGGGAAGACAAACTTGCACTTTCGGATGATATTTTGATGAAAATAGAAAAGCCGGAGCGATATATCGGTCATGAGGTAAACTCTGTGTTAAAAAATAAGGATGCGGTTTCCGTCCGCTTCTGCATGTGTTTTCCCGATGTTTATGAGATCGGTATGTCCCACCTGGGGATCCAGATCCTGTATGCCATGTTTAATTCCTGGGAGGACGTTTGGTGCGAGAGAGTGTATTCCCCCTGGCTGGACCTGGACAAAATGATGCGGGAGCAAAGCATCCCCCTGTTTGCGCTGGAATCCCAGGAGCCGATAAAGAATTTTGACTTTTTGGGTATCACCATCCAGTACGAAATGTGCTATACCAATATTCTCCAGATTCTGGATCTGGCGGGAATTCCGCTGATTGCCGCCGAGAGAGGAGAGGACTGCCCAATTGTGATCGGCGGTGGTCCCTGTACCTATAATCCGGAACCGCTGGCAGATTTTTTTGATCTGTTTTATATCGGCGAGGGTGAAACCCAATATCGCCGCCTGCTGGATGTGTATAAGGATTGCCGGGACACCGGAAAAAGCCGCGAAGAATTTTTATTACAAGCCGCAAAAGTTCCCGGCATGTATGTACCCCGTTTTTACGAGACGGTCTATAATGACGACGGGACCATTAAAAGCTTTCATCCCACACGGGAAGGCGTCCCGGCAAGGATCACCAAAGAAATCCAGATGGATGTTACGGACACCTATTATCCCATGAAGCCCGTAGTTCCTTTTATCAAGATTACCCAGGACAGGGTAGTACTGGAGATTCAGAGAGGCTGTATCCGGGGCTGTCGTTTCTGTCAGGCCGGTCAGCTTTACCGTCCCGTGAGGGAACGGGATGTGGAGACCCTGAAAAAGTGGGCCCTGGAAATGTTAAAGAACACCGGCCAGGAGGAGATTACTTTAAGTTCTTTAAGCTCCAGCGATTATAGCAGACTGCCGGAGTTGATTGATTTCCTGTTGGAGGAATGCGGCAGACAGCACATTAATATTTCCCTGCCGTCTCTGCGCATTGACGCCTTTTCTCTGGATGTCATGAGCAAGGTGCAGGATGTGCGAAAATCCAGCCTGACCTTTGCACCGGAGGCAGGAAGCCAACGGCTGCGTAATGTGATCAACAAGGGGCTGACAGAGGAAGCGATTTTAAGCGGGGCGGCACTGGCGTTCGAGGGCGGCTGGACCAGGGTAAAGCTCTATTTCATGCTGGGCCTGCCCACGGAGACGGAGGACGATATAAGGGGAATTGCGGAACTCAGCAACAAGATTGCCGCTACCTTTTTTGACACCGTGCCAAAGGAGAAACGCACAAACGGGAAGGTACAGATCGTGACCAGTACATCTTTTTTTGTACCCAAGCCTTTTACGCCGTTCCAATGGGCAAGACAGTGCACCAAGGACGAATTTATCGATAAGGCTTATCTGACCCGAAAGGCCATCTCCGAGCAGCTGAACCAAAAAAGCATAAAATACAACTGGCATGAAGCCGACGCCAGTGTGCTGGAGGGCGTACTGGCCAGAGGCGACAGGCGGTTAGGCGAGGTAATCCGCAGAGTATACGAAAAAGGCAGTATTTATGATGCCTGGGGGGAATGCTACCACCATGAGCGCTGGATCGATACCATAGAGGAGTGCGGGTTGTCGGTAGATTTCTATACTCACAGGGAACGTTCTCTGGACGAGATCCTGCCCTGGGATTTCATCGACTGCGGCGTCACGAAAGAATTCTTAAAACGGGAGTGGGAGAAGGCCCGACAAGAGGAAATTTCGGCCAACTGCAGACAGCAGTGTCAGGGCTGTGGCGCCGCTAAATTTGGGGGCGGCGTCTGTACGGAGGCGCGGAGCCAGGTACTTGTGACAGGAGGTTCGAGTGAACGGTATGAAGGTAAGGATTAAATTTCGAAAATACGGTCCGGTCCGCTTCATCGGACATCTGGATGTGATGCGATTCTTCCAAAAGGCCATCAGACGGGCCGGCCTGGACATCGCCTATACAGGGGGATTTAGCCCCCATCAGATCATGACCTTTGCTGCGCCCCTGGGCGTGGGGCTGGAAAGTAACGGAGAGTATATGGACATTGAACTTCATTCCCTGGATTCCTGTCAGGATGCGGTTGAGCGGCTCAACGCTGCCAGCGTCAAGGGTATAGAGATCGTATCTGCAAAGGTGCTGCCCGACAATACGGCAAATGCCATGGCAAGCGTGGCTGCCGCTTCTTATACGGTGCGCTTCCGGGAAGGCCGGGCTCCGGAGGCAGACATTGCCCGGTTGCTTCCCGAATTTCTGGCAAGAGAGACCATTTTCTATACAAAGGAGACCAAGAAGGGTACACGGGAGCTTGACCTGAAGGCCGGTATCTATGAAATGAGCTGGGACGGCAGGGCTTTTTCGTTGCTGCTTGATGCTTCCAGCGCCGGAAACATCAAACCCGGCCAGGTGATAGAAGCTCTTCTTGAACAGGGGGGAGAAAAGCTGCAGGATAATGCCCTCCTGATTACCAGGGAGGATGTCTATACCCGTCGGGAACTAACCGGTGACGGGGGTGCGCCGGGGGATCGGAGAAGCGAAAACTCACGAGAGGATTTTATTTCCCTGGGAGAAATAGGAACTTTGGAGATACATTTATGAGCCGTAATATTAGTGAAAAATCAACCGTTACCATTCCAGAAGCAGAATTCGGGATTCGAAAAACGGAAGCCGGGAAACTGATCTTTACCCGCTGGCGGGATAAGAACGGTGCCTTTCTGATACAGCGGGACAGGCTTACGGCCGTGGCGTTTCCCGATGGCAGCAAAGTTGGGGGAATCTATCTGGCCAGAGTTGCAAATGTGGTGAAAAATATCAATGCCTGCTTCGTGGAAATCCGGTCTGGAGAAATTTGTTTTCTTTCTCTGAAAGACGCCCAGTTTCCTTTTCTGACAAACCGCCTTTTTGACGGGCGGATTCTGGAAGGAGATGAACTGCCGGTACAGGTCATCCGGGATGCCCAGAAGACCAAGCAGCCCTCTGTGACGGCCCATATTTCCTTTGCAAACGATTATTTTGCCCTGACTCCGGATTCTCAAAAAATCGGATTTTCCGCAAAGCTTGACAAGGATCAACGGAGCAGGCTGAAACGCCGGCTGGAAGAAACCGGTATCCTGAGTAACGGTTTTCTGGTACCGCCGGAAAGCGGTATCCCGGGAAACAGCGATGCAGTGTCACTGGTAGGCGGGGATTTCCCGGCGTCTCCCGCTGGGATGCCTTCTCCCGGTCTGATCGTCAGGACAAGAGCAGCCGAGCTTGCAGAAGCACCCGCAGAGCTGCTATTGGAACAGTTTCGACTTCTCTGGAAGGAATATACCGGCTTTTTCCGGGACGCGTCCCATCGTACCTGTTTCAGTTGCCTGAAAAGAACCGATACTGTTGATGATCTGATGGCGCGGATATTAAACCAGCTCATGAATGTCAATGAGTTTTCCGAGCTTGTCACTGACGACCCGCTGCTGTATCCTCAGCTGGAGGAGTACTGCAGGGAGCATCTGCCCGGAAAGACCCTGCGGCTGTATGAGGATTCCCTGCTCTCCCTGTCAAAGCTTTACAGCCTGGACAGCAGGGTAGAAGAGGCGCTGGGTGCGCATGTGTGGCTGAAATCCGGCGGTTATCTCATGATCCAGCCCACGGAAGCCCTGACGGTTATCGACGTTAATTCGGGCAAATACGAGGGCAGGAAGGAGGATGCCTTTCTTAAGGTGAATCTGGAAGCTGCAGTGGAGATTGCCCGGCAGATCCGCCTGCGAAATCTTTCCGGTATTATCATCGTAGATTTTATCAATATGAAAGAAGGAAAAAGCAGGGTACAAGTAATGGACTGCCTGAAGGAAAAAGTAAGTCAAGACAAAGTAAAAACGGTAGTGGTGGATATGACGCCGCTGGGACTGGTGGAAATCACCCGCAGGAAGATTACAAAACCCCTCAGGGAGGCGCTGGCGGAGAATTCTGCCGTAAAATGAACTAAAACTTTATTGTCAGAGAGATATACTATGACAGGAGCTTATTATCATGGAATTTTTGAAATTTGAAAAGGTCAAGGACGGGAAATACCTGAAAAATTACGAGCTTACCTATTTGAATAAATCGGGGCATGAAAAGAAATATGAAATTGTAAGCCGCAGAGAATTACAGGGCATTGAGGATGTGGGCGGCAAACCCAGCGGTGTGTCTATCGTGGCCACCTGCGAAGGAAAATTGCTTCTTCTGCACGAATTCCGCATGGGCGTTAACAGAAAGATTTACAATCTGTGTGCCGGTATGCTGGAGACGGATGAATCTATCGAAGACTGCATTTCCAGAGAGCTTTTTGAAGAGACCGGGCTGCATGTGAAAACCGTCAAAAAGATTCTGCCGCCATCCTTTGCCGCCGTTGCGATTTCGGACACCACCACCTACATTGCTTTTGTGGAGGCCGAAGGCACTTTCGAGGACCATACTTCCGAAAACGAGCAAATAGATGCTGGCTTTTATACCCGCGAGGAAGTTACACGACTTCTGGAAACGGAATTTTTCAGCTCCAGAGCTCAAATGGCTGCGTATTTCTTCGCAGAATACGGCTTGTAGTTAGTAAAGAGTGTGGTCAGGAGATAGATCCAACTATGCGCAAAAGACAACTTTAACGAATAGTTATCCGAGCATCCCTGTATGCTAAGGTGCCGGGGTAACTATTTGGCTTCTTCATAGCTTCATAGTCAGGGGATACCTGTGCCAGTAACAGAATTTACAGATCCCATTATCGGATTTGGGCTTTCAATTATTTTAGCACTGATCATTATATGTGGCGCTTCGAAAAAATGGATAATAAAAGGACTATAATGTTCAATTGTTGTTTTTCATGCTTCATGCCATCAAAAAGGCCCTCTATGATTTCTATTTTCATAGAAGGCCTTCAAAACACTATATTTCAGCGTTCAGACTGCATTGATGCCGTTCCGTGCTTCGGTTCCGACGCGTCTGCAGACGGCTTTTGGGCCGTAGTAGCCGCTTTTCCTGCCAGGAAACCGGAAAGTACCGTTGTCAGATCCACGCCGGTGGACTCCTTGAGACCATCTGTCACCTGCACAACGGTTCCCATAATATCCTTGATCAGCTTAGTGGAATTTCCATCACCAAACATAGTTATTTTGTCCACACTCTTAAGAGGTTCTGCTGCATTCTTAACCACATCAGGCAGTGCCTTAAAGTACATCTCCAGCACGGCGGCTTCGCCCATCTTTGCCATAGCTTCCGCTTTTTTCTCAATACCTTCCGCTTCGGCCACAGACTTTGCCCGTATGGCTTCCGCTTCGGCAAGACCTCTGGTACGGATACCTTCCGCCTCCTGCTCCATGGTATACTTTTTTGCTTCCGCCTGGGCTTTCATAGCTTCGGCTTCTTTTTCGGTCTCAAATTTCTTTGCCTCAGCCTCACGCTGACGCTCATAGAGTTGGGCATCTGCCTGCTGCTGCTTTGCAAATCTTTCCGCCTCGGCCTTTTTCTTAACCTGAGCATCCAGGGCCTGTTCCATAACCTCTGCCTCACGCTGCTTTAAAAGGATTTCTTTCTCCTGCTTTGCGATATTGGCGTTAGCCGTGGTAATTTCCACCGTTTTCCGCTGTTCCTCTTCCTGAATCTTATAAGCAGCGTCCGCCTCAGCCTTCTTAATGTCAGACTCCCGCTTCAGTTCAGCTTTCTGAATAGCCAGCTCATTCTGTTTCTTAGCGATCTCAGATTCAGCATTCACTTCAGCCTCATTGGCTTCACGTTTTGCATTCGCCTGGGCCTTGGCGATTTCCTTTTCACTCTCAGCCCGGGAAATTGCCGCGTTCTTCTGGATCTTGACAATATTGTCCACACCCAGGTTTTCAATAACGCCGTTGCCGTCCACAAAGTTCTGCACATTAAAGCTGATAATGTCCAGACCCATGGCCGCAAGATCCGGCTCGGCATTTTCCTTTACCAGCATCGCGAATTTCTGACGGTCGGACACCATTTCCTCCAATGCCATCTTGCCCACGATCTCACGAACATTGCCTTCCAGGACTTCTCTGGCCACACGCCCGATATATTCGGCGTTCTTATTCAGAAAATTCTGGGCAGCCAGCTTCAGGCGTTCCTCATTGTCGCTGATTTTCACATTAACCGTTGCATCCACATTAATGTTAATATAGTCTGCGGTAGGCACTGCATTGGAGGTCTTTACATCAATGGGAATCAGCTGAAGGTTCAGTTCATCTTTTCTCTCAAGGAACGGTATCTTTACCCCGGCCTTACCGATTAATACCTTGGGATTCTTTCTCAGGCCGGAAATGATGATCGCCGTATCCGGCGACGCTTTGACATAGCCCGTAAAAAAGATCAAAAGAAGAAAAAGTACAACCGATGCAACTACAATTCCGATAACCATAGTTAACTCCTCCTTGTGTTTATAACATATGTTCTTATCTTTGGCTTTCGTTATTATTCTATATCTTTATAAAGTAAATAAATGCCGTTATCATTGCGGCAAAAATGATTGCCGATAAAGCCAAGCCAACTATCAATGTGTATTTTTTGACATCCTTATAGGACTTTTTTATTTTGTGGTAGGATTAACGGCAAATATCCTCTGAATCAAGATAGATTGTAAAGGGACCGTCATTCAACAGAGAAACCTTCATCTCCGCACCGAAGCTCCCCTCTTCCACTACTGCTGTTTCCTGCTGGCAGCGGTCAATTATGTATCGGTACAGATCATTCGCCAGCTCCGGCGCCCCGGCGTCCGTAAAGGAAGGGCGATTTCCTTTTCTGCAGTCTGCATAAAGGGTAAACTGGGAAATCAGAAGCAACTGCCCTCCCACTGTTTTCAGATCCAGATTAATCTTATCGTTTTCATCGTTAAAAATGCGCAGTCCCAACAGCTTTTTAACCATTTTGTCGGCAATTTCCTTATTATCCTGTCCGCTGATGCCGATAAAAACCAGCAGGCCCCTGCCGATCTTGCCGACAACATTGCCCTCCACGGATACACTTGCCTCATTTACCCTCTGTATCAGAAATCTCATCTTCGTTTCCTTCCACCGTCCTGGCGCCTTTCACCGCAAAGCGTTTTTTCGTTTTGGTTTGTTTCTCTTCCGTCTTCTTTTCCTTCGGAGGAATTTCATGAAAACCCTCTTCATCCACATATTCCAGTCGTTCATATAAACAGGAATCTATGGGCATCTTCTTCCTGATCAGCGATGTGTTTACCAGCGAACGCACGGCAGCATAGATTACTGCCAGAATTGGCACGCCGATGATCATGCCCAATACACCGAAAAGACCGCCGAACAGAGTAATGGCAAAAATCACCCAGAATCCAGTCAGCCCGGTAGAATTTCCGAGGATTTTGGGGCCGATAATATTACCGTCCACCTGCTGCAGCGCAAGGATGAACACCACAAAATACAGACAGTTTAACGGATGCAGCGGATCCACCACAAAGATCAGTAATGTACAGGGAACTGCTCCCAGAAACGGTCCGAAAAACGGTATAATATTGGTGACGCCGATAATCACACTGACCAGCGCAGCATAGGGCGTCTTTAGAATGGCCGTCCCGATAAAGCACAACACCCCGATAATTATGGAGTCTA
This sequence comes from uncultured Lachnospiraceae bacterium, assembly GCA_947575805.1. Lineage (GTDB taxonomy): Bacteria > Bacillota > Clostridia > Lachnospirales > Lachnospiraceae > Acetatifactor. The sequence goes on along the minus strand of CANPOY010000004.1, from coordinate 61,599 downwards.
TAATCTTGCCTCCCAGAAATCCGATAAAGGTCTGATTGGTAAAACGAAAATTCTTAATCAGGTTATTGCAGGTATCCTGCTCAAATAAGGCATATATCAGCTTCTTTGCCTGAGCCGCAAATTTCTCCTTGCTGGCCATTACATAAATGGATATGATAAAGCCGATGATAAAATCCCACAAGACGCCGAACACACCGATCGCTCCCAGTGAGATGGTCTTGATCAGCCCGGCCGCAGTATTGGTGAGGTCATTGGTCACCCATTCTTCCAGCTCCCCGGAATACTTGGTAACTGTCTTGACAATATATGCTCCTACTTCCTGATTATCGTCAAGAACCTGGTTCAGCCATTTTGTAATGTTGGCGACATAAGAATCAAAGTTTGTGGCAATATTCTGCACACTGGGCACGATCTGGGAAATCAGCATGAACAGCAGGAAATAAATCAGGCCTATAAACAGGAAAGCGGTAATCAGAATGCCTAATCCGCGGATAATTGTTCTTTTTTTCTTCCCTTCCCGGAGATTGAGCTTTCTCCACAGCGGATACAGCAGCTTTCCTTCTACAAAATTTAGAACCGGAGTGAGCAGATATGCAATTCCCATTCCCACTACCACCGGCATCAAGATGCCTGTAATCACCTTGATGCCGGATCTGATATTGGAACTGTGGAATACGAAATAGTAAAAGACAATGGAGGCAGCAATTGCCAGAAACGCAGTAAGCCCCCAGCGAAAGTACTTGTTGTTGAGTTTGAATTTCATTCAGGCATCCCTTCTTATAGTAAAAATATTTATGATTCTATCATACACTCTATTTGCGGATACCACAAGTATTTCTTGAAGTGATTCTACGTTATTTGCGCAATTTGCCAACTGTCCGTACCGGCACGTACCCAGTACCGTCATTATCTCTGCATTGCCTCAATGGGCATAAGAGTACAGCGGATAAAGTAGCCCCTGTCATGACTGCACACGGGACACACGGCAGGAACGCTTGTCCCTTTATACACGAAGCCGCAGTTTAAGCACATCCACTCCTCTTCCACATCGGACACAAACAGCTTTCCTTCCTTTATGAGCTCTGCGTATTTACCGAAACGGTCGCCGTGAATTTTCTCAATATTTGCAATACTGAAAAAGGATGCCGCCACCCGATCAAAGCCTTCCTCCCGTGCTTTCTCCCCAAAATTTTTGTACACGTCATCATGCTCTTCATACTCATTATGCTGTGCCATGCGAAGCAGCTCCGCCATATCATCGGATATGTCTACAGGGTAACCGCCGTCGATCAAAATGTTTTTCCCGGCCATCTCCCGAAGATGCTGATAGAAAATGGCGGCATGCTCCTTTTCCTGTGAGGCGGTAAAAGCAAATATGGTGCTGATGACGTACAAACCGTTCTTCTTTGCCTGAGATGCGGCAAAGGTATAGCGGTTTCGGGCCTGACTCTCCCCGGCAAACGCCCGCATCAGATTATCCTTTGTAACACTTTTTTGAAATTCCACTGCCATGATACAATCCGTCCTTTCACATATAATTATGATATTTACACTTTCAGTATTTCCCCGCTTGCACAAAATATAATTCCTCTATTGTTTTTCCGACAAAAAAATAATAGAATGATACCAGGGAATAGCCAGGATCATCATGCCTGCATGATTACATGACTTTGGAACTATCAGAAAAGCAAAGGGATGAAACAACCATGAAATTGCAACAGGTATTAAGCTATGTCCGCAGAGCTGTGGACGATTACCATATGATTGACGAGGGAGACCGGATCGCTGTGGGCATTTCCGGAGGCAAAGACAGCCTTACGCTGCTCTATGCCTTAAATGGCCTGCGGCGGTTCTATCCTCTGCACTTTGACATACATGGGGTTACTGTGGATCTGGGATTTGAAAATCTGAAGCTGGACAGAATCAGGGAGCTGTGTACCTCCATGGGGGTGGAATATACCGTTGTCAAAACAGATATTGCCCAGGTCATCTTTGAGGAGCGTAAGGAGGAAAATCCCTGTTCACTCTGCGCCAAAATGAGAAAGGGTGCGCTGAACCAGGCTATCAGGGATGCAGGCTGTAATAAAATAGCCTACGCCCATCACAAGGATGATGTAGTGGAAACCATGCTCATGTCTCTGATTTTTGAAGGCCGGTTTCATACCTTTGCCCCGGTAACCTACCTGGACCGTATGGAGCTTACTGTTCTTCGTCCCCTTATGTATATGAATGAGGCGGATGTCATCGGTTTTGTTCATAAATATGATGTTCCCGTGGTCAAAAGTCCCTGTCCGGCAGACGGATACACAAAGAGGGAATACGTCAAAAATCTGTTGAGAAGCCTGAACCTGGAAAATCCGGGTGTAAAGGAGCGAATGTTTACCGCGATCGTAAACAGCAATCTGAAGGGCTGGGCAAAATAGGAGGCTTATAATAAATGGCTGTGATGAATCCAAATAATTACCATGACGAGCAAAACAAGCAGAATATCCTGAAAATGCGGACAGTACTGGAAACTCTTCCCTCCTTTTGCCGTACATTTTTCCGGGGAATCGAGGAATATACATCCTCTCGTACCAGACTTGCCTACGCCTATGACCTAAGGCTCTTTTTTGAATTCCTGCATGAAAAGAATCCGGTTTGTGCAAAAACGGAAATAAAGGAATTCTCACTGGAGGTGCTGGAGCAGCTGACCAGAATCGACATTGAAGAATATCTGGAATATATGTCCTATTATGAAAAGGACGGCCGGGAAATCACCAACGACGAGCGGGGCAAGGAAAGAAAACTGGCCGCACTGCGCAGTTTTTATAACTATTTTTACCAGAGCGAGCTGATAAAAAGCAATCCTGCCGCACTGGTTCCCATGCCCAAAAAGCACGCCAAGGAAATCATTCGTCTGGAACCGAATGAAGTGGCAATGCTGCTGGATCAGGTGGAGGACGGTACGAAGCTGACAAAAAAAGAGCTGGAATATCATAAGAAGACAAAGCTGCGGGATGTGGCACTGCTGACCCTCCTGCTGGGAACCGGTATCCGTGTGTCCGAATGTGTCGGACTGGACATTCAGGACGTCAATTTCGATGTGTGCGGGATTAAAATACGCCGCAAAGGCGGCTATGAAGCCATTGTATATTTTGGAGGTGAGGTGGAAACTGCCCTTCTGGACTATCTTGAAGAACGGCATCACATCATTCCTGAACAGGGACACGAAAACGCGCTCTTCCTCTCTCTGCAGAACCGCAGGATGGCTGTTCGTTCCGTGGAAAACCTTGTGAAAAAATACTCTTCCCGGGTCACTACCCTGAAGAAAATTACTCCCCATAAACTGCGGAGTACCTATGGCACCACACTATATCAGGAGACAGGAGATATATATCTGGTGGCTGATGTATTGGGACACAAGGACGTCAATACCACCAGGAAGCACTATGCTGCCCAGGATGATGAGCGGCGCAGGCGGGCCGCCAATGTAGTACGGCTGCGGGAAAAGGGAACTGACTGAAAACCAGCCTATATTAATCCCTGCATGCACCAATTTCCAAAGTGAAATACTCCTCTGTAATGAACGTATAAAAAGGCTTGATTATTTGGGCGCTCTAATATACGAAGTCCGCAGAATAATAGGGCAAAATCAGGCGCTGACCGGCCACCAGACTGCCGTCCCCGTCCAGATGGTTAATTCTTCGGATCTCTGCGATGTAGCTGTCCTTATCCTTATAAAATTCATAGTCAATATAAGCTTCCGCAAGTTCCCACAGACTCTCTCCTGACTCAACCGTCACCTGGGTATAGTATTTAAAACCGTTGCTTGCCTTTGACCTGATGGTGCTGTAAGATATGGCACAAATCATGATTATGCAGACAGTGGCAAACACGGTAAGAACCGCCGCTGCCGCCTTTCTTCTGCGCTCTCTGCGAAGCCGTATAACCCGCCCGTATTGTCTCAGTTCTCTGTCGCTCATCTCCTGAAGATTTCTGTGCTTTCCCATGGCTTTCACCCTTTCAATGCGTTCACATGTTCGGAACATTTGTTCTGTATTTGTATTATAAAACAAGAACAAATGTTTGTCAACTGAAAATCGAACATATTTTCTTTTTTGAAAGTTATGGAAAGTCTGTTTTATTAGGAAAAAACCGTTATTCTTCTGATGCTGCTTTGACCTCAGATGACTGTTCTTCGGTAGCCGTCGATTTCCCGCTGCGGGAGGCAGACATACCGGACAGCTTTCCGGATTCCATGCCGTCGGAGACAGACATCCTGCGGAGCTTTCTGATTTCAATAATGCCGATTACCGCTGCCAGAATACCGCTGCAGACATTACTCACCACCATTACGATTCCGACACTGACATTGCCCAGGTCTGTAAACTGCTGCAAGGCCCACAAAACCGGAATGCGGAACACAAATACCCGGCAGAAGTTCATAAAGAGGGTGACCTTTGTTTTTCCAAAACCATAGAGCATTCCCATTACCGCCGCATTTACGCCCAGGGGAATCGCACCCAGGGCCTCCAGCCGGTAAACCTCCGCTATCATTCCGGCAAATTCCGCATCGCCCTTGGCAAACAGGCTCGACAGTGGTCTTAAGAAGATCAGAGATAAACTCATAAAAATCATGCCGCATATTACATTGACAAGCAATGTCCACTGAAAGGCAGACAGAGCGCGTTCCGTTTTTTTTGCACCCAGGTTCTGGCTGATAATGGCGGAGCCGCCCTCCTGAAAGCCGTTCTGAGGCATGGTGGTAATACCGCCGATATTATTGGAGATTCCCAGCGCACCCACGGTCAGGGAGCCATAGACGGTACTCATGGAATTGACCACCACCTTTCCCATGGCAAACGCTGCCTTTTCCACAATGACCGGGACAGACAGCTTAACCATAGGTTTGACCACCTCTCCTTTAAAATCTATGGCCCTCAGTGAAAATCCAAACACATTTTCCCCGTGGTGCAGATTGACGACGGCTGCTGTCAGCAGTACAAGCTGGGATAGGATTGTCGCTATGGCTATCATGGTGACATCTCCCGCCAGCCCGTATACAAACCACGCCGTCAAGCTCAGCTTCACCGCAATCACCGACATATTCAGATACAAAATGCGCCTGGAATTGCCCCTGACCCGCTCTATGGCGATATACACGCTGTTAAAAAAGGTGATGACCATAGCCACCAGCTCCAGCACAAAATAAGCGCTGCCCTCCGCGATAAACTCTTCCGGTGTGTTCATAAGCCGCAGAAACTGCGGTGTAAAAGGCGCAAGCAGCAGCAAAATCCCGCCTCCCAATATGATACACATGGCAAACAGGGTGCTGACCCTGCGCTTTACCAGTTCAAATTTTCCGGCCCCGTACGCTTCGCTGATCTTTATGCTTGAGCCTACTGCCAGACCGCCTCCAATAGCCGACAGCATCAGGTGAATCTGAGACAGATAAGCCACGGCGGATACGGTGGAACTTCCGATATGGGACGCCATAAGCGTATCCAGAATTTTGAATAGCTGGTTCAGACTCTGGTACAGCGCCAGCGGCAGGCCAAGCTGCAGCACCACCTTTCCCATGTGGCCGTTTTGGGCAAATTCCCGGAACTTCTCGTCTTTTTTTGATAAAAATGCCTGCATACTCTTCTCCTGCAAAATCTGATCTAAAATACCTGACCCTAAATATCTTGACTTGAAATACAGGCCTATGATATAACAAAAATAAAAGTAATTATACTGTTTTTAAATTGATTTTTTTATAATATTACAGATTTTTTGTTCATATCTAAAAGTAACATCCTGAAGAAGGTGCGGAGGTACATTATGGCAGCCGAAATGAATACGGACATACCTGCAGATCCAGAGAACACTTTTCGAAATACGGTAAGTGAATTTATGGTGGAACGCGCCCGGCGTCCCCAGGCATTTTCCATGGAGAAGCCCCATTACCATCCCTATTACGAATTGTATTTCCTGATGTCCGGCAGCTGCAGGATGTTTATAGACCATACCATCTATTATCTTTCCGCCGGCGATCTGGTCCTGCTGGCCCCGTACCAGCTGCATCAGACCATATACGGCTCCGGTCAGCCGGCAGAGCGCTTCACTGCCAATTTTGTCCCGGCATACATTGAATACTTTGCCGCTCAATGCCAGGGCGGCGGTCCGGAACTTATCTTTTCCAGACACAGGATTTCCATTCCCAGAGAGCGGCTGGACTATGTAAGGGAGCTTTTCCTGCAGATGTCAGGTGAAACTCTGACCGGGGACTGTTATTCCGGGATCCAGATCAAAAGCCTTCTTTTCCAGCTGCTTGCTTTCCTGGGACGATGTCGGAATCCGGAGCAATCCTCACAGCCTCTGGATCCTGAGGATGCCGTAATCCAGGAGGCCGCCCGCTATATATATGCCCACCACAGCGAGCCTCTGACCCTGGATACTGTAGCAGATTATGTTCATATGAGCCCTGCCTGGTTTTCACGGAAGTTCCACAAAGCCGTGGGGCTTGGCTTCAAAGAATATCTGACCCATATCCGGCTGGAAAATGCGGAAAAGCTCCTCCTCACCACCGGTATGTCCGTCACGGAAATAGCCCTTACATGCGGCTTCTCAAGCGGCAATTACTTTGGGGATGCCTTCCGAAAAACCCGGGGCATGTCTCCCAAGGACTTCCGGTTCACCCGGCACCAGCAGACCTCTGCCGAACACTGATCCATAGTAAGCAGATTTACATTCGTCCCCGATGGCAGATGTCTGCGTTCGAACATATTTTTGGAATATATGTTTGCTTTTTTGAATTGATTATGATACACTGAATAAAAATAGCATGCGAGCGCCACAGAGGAGGTATATTGCCGATGGGATTTGGAAAGATTACTGCAAAGCAACAGGAAATTCTTGATTATATCAAAGAAGAAATTTTAAAAAAGGGGTATCCCCCTACAGTGCGGGAGATCTGCGAGACGGTGAATTTAAAGTCCACCTCTTCCGTTCATTCCCATCTGGAAACCCTGGAGAAGAACGGTTACATCCGCCGCGATCCTACTAAGCCCAGGGCAATTGAAATCTGCGACGACAGCTTTCAGATGGTGCGTACGGAGATGGTCAGTATTCCCATTATCGGTAACGTTGCGGCAGGCCAACCCATCCTTGCCGAGGAAAACATTGAAGAATACTTCCCTGTTCCCGCCGACGTGGTACCCAAGGGAGAATCTTTTATCCTCAACGTACGAGGTGAATCCATGGTAAATGCCGGCATTCTTGACGGCGACAAGGTATTTGTGAACTCCTGCAGCACGGCAAATAACGGAGAAATCGTGGTTGCGCTGATTGACGATTCCGCCACTGTCAAGACCTATTACAGAGAAGACGGCCATATCCGCTTACAGCCTGAAAATGACACCATGGATCCCATTATTGTGGAAAATTGTCAGATTCTGGGCCGGGTATACGGAGTGCTTCGCTTCTTCCGATAGGCGGTAACTGATTCAGTCAGGAAAATAAATATCAAAAAAATGAATAAACAGGGATAAATTGCAGAAACTATTACAGCCGGTTCCAAAACCGTGCAGAATGTGAGGTAGGTATGGGAAACAAATACTTGGACGGCACTGCGCTTACCCTTGTTATTGTAGGTGCGCTTAACTGGTTGCTGATCGGTATCTTCCGTTTTGACCTGGTGGCCTTCATTTTTGGAAATATGTCGTGGGTTTCCAGAATCGTATACGGCCTTGTCGGACTTTGCGGTCTTTATCTCATCAGCTTCTATATGCACCTGGGCAGCCGGAGCGAAAAAACCTGACAAAAACAGGTGGGAGGGACTCAACAGAATGTTGATCCCTCCCGTTTGTCGTGCTTTGTTCTCATCTGGCAGTCAGTTACCTTTTCAGATCGTCTATCCCAATCTGACGGCCGTCCCGCCAGATTCTCTCCAGGTCATACAAAAGCCTGTTTTCCTTATCGAAGATATGAATGATCACATCTCCAAAATCCATCAGAATCCAGTTTGCCGTGTCATAGCCTTCGATCTGCCTGACGGCGTTTCCGGCCCTGCCCAGCTTTTCCTCCACATTGTCGCAGAGCGCCTGGATCTGACTACGGTTGCTTCCGCCTGCAATGATAAAGTAGTCGGCGATCACGGAAACCTCACTGATGTCGATCACATGAATATCCTCCGCCTTTTTGTCTTCCAATGCGTCAATGGCCGCCATGGCCATCTCCCTTGATTTCTCTTTTTCCATAAACTCTCCTTTGCGTGTCCTTACCGGGAGGCTGCAGATTCCCGCGGACAATGCTGATTATTGTCTGTCCAGATAGTAACGATAAACCGTCTCCGTCATAGGGTCAATTTCTCCGCCCGCCGTTTTGAGATGATCCAGGGTATCCTTCAGAATACACAGTACTGCAGCATCCAGATTTTCAAAAGCAAGATTCCGGATTTCCGTCAGATTGGGAGCATGTCTCCTGCCAGGCTCAATATAATCCGCTACAAATACAATTTTCTCCAAAAGGCTCATGTTTTCCCGCCCTGTAGTATGGTATCGAATCGCGTTCAGAATCTCAGGTTTGTTCTGAATACCGTATTTTCCCTCCGCCAGACAGGCGCCTGCCTTCCCGTGCAGCAGGAACGGACTTCTGCGCTCCACATCCGATACGGGAATGTTGTGCTTTTTACAGATTTTCAACCTTTTCTCATCTGACAGGCATTTGGCACAATCGTGCAGTATTCCTGCCACCTGTGCATCCATGACGGAAGCGCCGTACCGCATGGCAAGCGCCGCGGCCGTGAATTCCACCCCCAGCGTATGCTCATAGCGCTTCCCGTCCTGTACCTTCTGCATTTCTTTTCTCAGTTTTCTTAACAGCTTTGCGTCCTCCATGACGAATTCCTCCTGCCGGCTGTCCGTTTTGCCGGCTGTCTGCCGTACAAGAACTATTTGGCCCTGGGCAGTATAATTTTGGGCTTATCCTTGTCCGGCTTATAGAGAATAAGTTTCTTACCAATGACCTGGACTACCTGGGAATGGGTCCTCTCCGCAACAATCTGAGCAATCTCACCCGGATCATCGGCGCAGTTCTTCAGAACGCCGATCTTAATCAGCTCGTTATTATGAAAAGCCTCCTCAATAGCAGCCGTCAGTTCCGGCGTCAGATTGGACTTTCCCACCTGGAAAATCGGATTCAGGTTATTTGCAAGACTTTTCAGATATGCACGCTGTTTACTTGTCATTTTGACACCCCCTGTATGCTTTCAGCATACATCTACTCCTGCTTATTTATAGTAATCAAACTTAAGGCCGTACATGCGAACCGTGTCCCCTTCCTCAATCCCCAATTCCTCCAGCTGCTTCAGAATTCCCGTTTCCTTCAGGAAACTCTGGAAAAAGTTAAATCCCTTCTCACTGTCGAGATTGGTGTAACCCAGCATTTTCTCGATTCTCGGCCCCTCTACCACATACTCATCCTCGTCCTGGTCATAGGTCACGCTGCAGGGCTCGTCTCCATCTGCAGATGCCTCCTGCTCCGGAAAGTATTCCTGTTCAAATACCGTGACGGTATCTTCAAGTCCGTTCAGCATTTCGTTGACATGATACAGCAGCTCCTTTATACCCTGGCCGCTGACTGCTGAAATCGCATAAACCGCTATACCCTTTGGCTCAAATTCCCTGCGTATCGCCTCCACCGGATTATTGTCCGGATCGTAAATGGCATCAATCTTATTTGCCGCAATGACCTGGGGCTTGACCGCAATATTCGGGTCATAAGCCTCAAGTTCCCTGTTAATGGCATATATATCCGCCACCGGATCCCGTCCTTCCGTTCCCGCAGCATCCACAATATGGACGATGACCTTCGTACGTTCAATGTGTCGCAGAAACTCATGCCCCAGCCCCACACCCTCGGAAGCTCCTTCAATCAGCCCCGGAATGTCCGCGATCACGAATCCTCTGTTGCCTTCCAGATCCACCACGCCCAGATTAGGGTTCAAGGTGGTGAAATGATAATTGGCAATTTTGGGCCTGGCGTTACTGACCCGGGATAACAGAGTGGATTTCCCCACGTTGGGAAATCCCACCAGCCCCACGTCCGCAATTACCTTCAGCTCCAGCATCAGCTCCAGTTCCTTTGCCGGCTGGCCCGGCTGGGCATATCTGGGTGCCTGCATGGTGCTTGTGGCATAATGCTGATTGCCGTTGCCGCCCCTGCCGCCCTTTAGCAGAACCACACGCCTGTTGTCCCCGGACATATCCACAATAATCTTCCCGCTCTCCGCTTCCCGGATGACGGTTCCCTGGGGCACCTTTAAGGTGATGCTGCCGCCGTCCCTGCCCCGGCAGTTCCTTTTGCTTCCCGGTTCTCCGTCTTCTGCCTTATATTTACGCACATTTCTGAAGTCGATCAGGGTATTAAGCCCTTCATCGACCTCGAATATCACGTCTCCTCCCCTGCCGCCGTCCCCGCCGTCGGGTCCCCCTGCAGGAACATATTTCTCACGTCTGAAGGAAATGAAACCGTCTCCGCCTTTGCCGCTTCTTACATATATTCTGGCTCTGTCTGCAAACATAGTAGCCCTCTTTCAATACTTTCATAGTAAAGAAGGACTTCAAACTCTTCGGTTTGAAGCCCCCTGCATTCACATTACTGCTCTTTCGGATAAACAGAAGCCTGTTTCCTGTCTCTTCCCTTTCTTTCAAAGCGAAGGACTCCGTCAACCAGAGCATACAGAGTATCGTCTCCGCCAAGTCCTACATTGACACCGGGATGGATCCTGGTCCCACGCTGTCTGTAAAGAATATTACCTGCCTTCACAAACTGCCCGTCAGCTCTCTTCGCGCCTAATCTCTTAGACTCGGAATCTCTGCCGTTCTTGGACGAACCAACTCCCTTTTTATGAGCGAATAACTGAAGGTTCATATTCAGCATTGGTCTACACCTCCTCGAATTTTACTTGTAAATATCTGTCGCCGTACTCCCTGCTGATATTTTCCAGGGAAAATACCATGGAATCCATCAGAAATGAGGATTTCTCCTGCAATACGCTTTTGAAATCACACCGGAGAAAGCCCGTCTCATCATCCTGAACAGTCGAAATACTTTCCCCTGCCAGTGCTTCCAGCGAATTTACAGTGCCGATGGTCAGCGCCGAAATCGCTGCACACAGCACATCCGGCTTACCTTTCCCGGCATATCCGGCATGTCCCATACAGTAAAAGCCCCTGTAGGAACCCTTTCTGTCTTTACGGATCACTACAGTTGTCATTTCACGTTGATCTTGTCAATCTTAACCTGCGTGTATGCTTGCCTGTGACCGTTCTTCTTGTGGTATCCGGTTTTACTCTTGTACTTGTATACAATAACCTTCTTACCCTTACCCTGCTCCATAACGGTAGCGGACACGGATGCTTTCGCAACGTCATCGCCCACCTTGAGGGTTCCGTCACTTACTGCGATAACCTGGTCAAAGGAAACAGTATTTCCGGGTTCGGCATCCAACTTTTCAACTTTGATCACATCACCCTCGAAAACCTTGTACTGCTTTCCGCCTGTTGCAATAATTGCGTACATTTAAGGCACCTCCTATTCATGACTGCATTGATCCGTCAGGATCGCTGCCTGTCTTACTCGCTGACTTTGGTGGCAGATATTCTGCACTTAAACCGAGCCATGCGGCATACTATGACATGATAGCACAAGGTACCTTAAATGTCAACTGTTAAAATCTCTTCTGATGTCGTCTGACATCTATTTGTCCGCGTTTCTCTTCTCAAAATCTTCAATGTACTGCACGATCAGTCTGACCGTGCCCTCTACCCCAAGCACGCTGCTGTTGATGCAGAGGTCGTAGCTGTCGGCACGACCCCATTTCTTTGAAGAATAATAGTTGTAATAGCTCTGGCGCTGCTTATCCTTCTTGATAATCATATCCCTGGCCTTCGCCTCGCTCAGATGATATCTCTCCATAATACGCCGGATCTTGGTCTCATTGTCGGCATATATGAACAGCTTCACCACATTATCATTGTCTGCCAGGGCATAATCCGCACAGCGGCCTACAATGACGCAGGGACCCTCTTCAGCAATTTTCTTGATGGTATCGAACTGCGCCAGGAAAACCTTGTGGCTGATGGGCATATCCACAAAGGAGGACGCATTGTAACCAAAGGAATAGGTATCCATTACCAGATTATACAGGAAGGAATTTGTGGGACGCTCGTCGTGATTCTGAATCATTTCCTCACAGAAGCCGCTCTCCTTCGCCGCTCTGGTCAAAAGCTCCTTGTCGTAACATGTGATACCAAAATATTCCGCTACCTTTTCGCCGATTTCTCGTCCTGCGGAGCCAAACTGCCTTCCGATTGTAATCACTGTATTCATTCTGCCTACCTCTCTTCCGTCTATAGTCTGTAAATTGTTTCAGCTAATCTAATTATACACTAAATTATCACTTTACACAAGATATTGACACAAAAAAAGCGCAACACGGACGCCAATAGGCGTCCATGCCAATAGGCGTCCATGCCAATAGGCGTCCATGCCATTAATGCGCCAGCGTATGCAGCAAGTGCTGAAAATATTCCGGCAGTGGCGCACAGGTCTCGATATAATCCTCTGTAGAGGGATGCCGAAACCCCAGGATCTTTGCATGCAGTGTCTGACCCTGTAAGCGGTAAGGGCATTTCCGACTGCCGGCATAGACCTCATCCCCCAGAAGCGGATGGCCGATGCTGGCCATGTGAACCCGGATCTGATGGGTTCTGCCCGTCTCCAGCACACACTCAATATGGGTGTAATCCCGAAAGCGCTCCAGCACCCTGTAATGAGTCACCGCCGGCTTACCGTTCCTTTCGTTTACCGCCATTTTCTTTCGTTCCGTGGGGTGCCTGCCGATGGGCCTGTCTACAGTACCCTGGTCTTCTTTCAGCACACCCCAGCAGACGGCTTCATAGCGCCGGATTACGGTATGTTCTTTCAGCTGCCCGGCAATACAGTTATGGGCAGCGTCGTTTTTACAGACAATGACGGATCCTGTGGTATCTCTGTCAATGCGATGAACGATGCCGGGACGCATGACCCCGTTGATACCGGAAAGACTGTCCCCACAGTGATACATCAAAGCGTTTACCAGGGTGCCGCTGTAATGTCCCGCAGCCGGATGCACCACCATCCCCTTGGGTTTGTTGACCACGATCACGTCGTTGTCCTCGTACAGAATATCCAAAGGAATCTCTTCCGGCTCTATCTCCGGCTCTATCGCCTCCGGCAGCCCGAACTCCACCCGGTCCTCCGGCCTTACCCTGTAGCTGGCCTTCACGGGTTCACCGTTGACATTGACGTTACCGGCGCTTATCATTTTCTGAATAAAAGAACGGGACAGGGTATCAATCAGCAGCGCAAGGCACCTGTCTATTCTCTCGTTTTCTTCTCTTTCCGTGATTTCAAAGCAAAATCTGTCCATATCCTATTTCATTTCCCTGTATTTATTCTGCTTAAAACTCAGAAATTCCAGATCCTTTTCCTGAAACACAAACAAAAACAGGATAAACAGCCCGATGACGGAGACCACGATATAACAGTCTGCCACGTTAAAAATGGGGAAATTAATCAGTACAAAATAGATAAAATCCACCACATAGTCAAAACGGAAACGATCTATCATATTTCCCAGGCCTCCCGCGATCACCGCCGCCAGGAGAATGTGCACGATTCTGAATTTTTTTTCAACGGGCAGCTTGAACAGGAAAAACAGGATCACCCCCAGAAATACAAACCCTACAAAGAGGATAAAGAACTTCTGATTCTGCAGCATGCCGAAAGCCGATCCTCTGTTTTCCAGATATTTTAGTTCCAGCACACCGTCAATCAGAACATACGCCTGGCTGTCTTTTAAGTGTCTGATCGCCAGATATTTGGTAAACTGATCCAGCACAAGCAGCAGCCCCGCCACCAGCAGATCCACCAGCAGCATAATTATTTTCATCCGTTTCTGATTCTTTTTAAGCATGGGCATCCTCTTCACTGAAATATATTTCGTTGATTGCGGCCAGAATCTCCTCATCCGTCACCGTAGTGTCTGTCACCGCCCGTCCTATCTTTTTCAACAGCACGAATCTGATCCTTCCCGATTCCATCTTTTTATCGGATTTCGTCAGTTTTAAGACTTCCTCAGGATCGATCCCGTCCACTGTGATGGGCAGGTTAAAGGGGACAAACATATCCCTGATCTCGTAATACTCCTCCATGGACAGCAGCTCCCGCTTCCAGGAAATATACGCCGCCGCCACCGCACCCAGGGCCACGCATTCGCCATGATACATTTCAAAATGCTTTGCCTTCTCCACGGCATGTCCTATGGTATGTCCGAAGTTCAGCAGCGCCCGGTCCCCCTTCTCTGTCGGATCCTTTTCCACCACCAGCTTTTTCACCATGCAGCTGCGCATCAGCATTTCCTGCAGCACGTCCATATCTCTCTCACAGATCTCATACATATTTTGAATCAGCCATTCGTAAAATGCCGCATCCTTGATAAGCCCATGTTTCATAATCTCCGCAAAACCGGAAAAATACTGCCTGTCCTCCAACGTAGTCAAGGTCTCAAGATTCATATACACGAGCCTTGGCATCTTAAAGGCTCCCACCATATTCTTGTATCCGTCAAAATCCACACCGGTCTTTCCGCCGATACTGCTATCCGCCTGGGATAACAGTGTAGTAGGCACTTGTACGAAGTCTACTCCTCTTAAGTAGGTAGCTGCGATAAAGCCTGTGGTATCTCCCACTACCCCGCCGCCCAGGGCCAGCAGCAGGTCCTTTCTGTCAAATTCCCCTTCTATCAGGAAACGATATGCTTCCCTGACCGTATCCAGGGTTTTATTCTCTTCTCCCCGGGGGAAAACATATTTCACCGCCTTCAGGCACTTCCCCTGCAGCAGCCGAAGCACCTGATCCCCGTAAATCTCATCCACTTTGGAATCCGTAACAATACAAACCCTTCTGTTCTCCAGCCCCAAAGTTTCCAGCTCCTTCAAAAGCTCCTGAAATCCCCTGGTGAATACAATATCATAGCAGGGCTTCTTTTCATAAAGAATTGATAATCTTTCTGACATGTCTCCGTTCTCCCCGATGGTAAATTAAATGATAGTCAAAGAGCCCGCAGAGCGGACTCTTACGTTTCCTCATGAATCAGGAAATCTCCTGCAGACCAAATTTTAACGGTCTAGTTATTGTTGTTTATCGGCATATCGAACGATCCGCCGAAAATATCCTGAAAGTCACCTGAAATATCCACACTTGCAGGGGTTATTATAAAAATATAGTGAGAGACCTTCTGCAGATTGCCTGAAATCGCATAGCAGGAACCGCTGGTAAAATCAATGATCCTTTGGGCTATGTCCACATCCAGACCTTCCAGGTTCAGAACCACGGTCCTGTTCGCCAGAAGCGTCTCTGTAATCTCTCTTGCATCCTCCACGGAAGTAGGCTTGATCACACATACTTCCATGCCGTTGCTGCCGGTGGATCTTCTCGCAGCAGGCTGCTTGATGGGCGTGATCTTGCTGGAAGGTACAGCCTTTCTCACAGCCCGTTCTTCCGCTGTTTCGTCCTCCTTCAGCTTCTGTGACTGTACCTTTCTGGAAGGCGGAGCCTCTATCTCCTCATCGTCGTCAAGATAATCCTCGTCAAAGTATTCGTCGTCATCCTCGCCGTTCAGCTTCATGTAATTTAAGAACTTATCCATCACTCCCATATTTAAACTACCATGCCTTTCCGCTCGCCAAAGATTCCGGTTCCGACTCTCACATACGTGGCACCCTCCTCTACAGCAACGGAGTAATCGCCGGTCATCCCCATGGACAGCACATTCATACTAACATTATCAATGTTTTTATCGTATATGTCAACAGACAATTGTTTCAACTGCTTAAAATATATGCGATTTTCTTCCGGTTTCTCTGTATAGGGCGCAATGGTCATCAGTCCTTCCACCCGGATTCCCGGCAGCTTAGAAACCTCCTCCGCCAGGGCGCACACCTCCTGAACAGTCACACCGAATTTGCTTTCCTCTTCCGCCACGTTCACCTCCAGCAGGATACGAACCGTCACCTGCTGTTTAACGGCTTCTTTGCTGATTTCCTTCGCCAGCTCCAGGGAATCCACGCTGTGGATCATCCAGACCTTCCCCACAATATATTTCACCTTATTCCGCTGCAGATGCCCGATCATATGCCAGCGGATGTCCTCAGGCAGAACAGGTATTTTCTCCATAAGCTCCTGTACCTTATTCTCCCCGAAATCCCGGACTCCTGCCTCATAGGCTTCCCGAAGCATCCCCACGGGCTTGGTCTTGCTGACCGCGATCAGGCTGACCTCCTGACTGTCCTGTCCGGCGCGCCTGCATGCTTCCCTGATTTTTTCCTCTGTCTCCGCTATATTTTCCCGAATCATTCCGCTGTCTTCTCCCGTCTCTTTTCCTCCTGCCGTCCCCGGCAGCTCACTTTATTATATACGATTCGCCGCAATTTACAATACCCTGTCTCTCGACAGGGTATTGCAGAGATTTCACAGCTCAATAAATTTCTTTGTCAATAGCCCCTCATTTAGCCATTTCCCCGAATACGCTTTTAACCAGCTCCTGACAGTACTCTAAGGAAAAGCTTTCATCCTGCTTCAGAATCTCATTGCGAGCCGCAAGCTCCTCTGTGTATTCGGAAAGGGGATAAACCGTCACACCGCCGAAACCCTTCTCCAAATGGCACACCACCGGCAGCACTCCATACTCCGTAATCACTGCATCGCCGTTTTCATCCAGGCCGATGGTGACCTGTGCCATTCCGCCCACCATGCGGTTGGAGACACCTGATCCGGTGCCGGAGGTCCAATTGACAAAGTTTCCCAGAGAATAATAAACCAGCGCCTGATTCCCGTTTTCGGAGGTTATCAGCTCTACAGGTTCTATTACATGGGGATGGGTGCCCAGGATCAGGTCTGCACCGTTCTCTATAAAGATTTCCGCCCAATTTTCCTGATTTTCGGTCTGCTCCAGCACATACTCCTTTCCCCAATGGGGACAGACCACCACAAAATCCGCAAACTCCTGCACCCGTTTCAGATCTTCAATTACCCTGTCTTTGTCAAGCAGATCCACCGCATAGGGCATATCCTCCGGCAGCGGGATTCCGTTGGTGCCATAAGTATAATTCAACACGGCAATGCGGATTCCCTGCTGTTCATACACATAGATTTCCTGCTGTGACTCCTTACTGGCATGAATGCCCAGCACCGCCGTATCCGGATAATTTTCCTGCCAGAAGGACAGGCAGTTTAAAACTCCCCGCCTTCCCTTATCCAATGCGTGATTTGTGGCGTGGAGAATAATGTTAAAACCCGCGTCCACCAGGGCATCTCCCAGCTCATAAGGCGCATTAAAGACCGGATATCCGGACACTCCAAGCTCCGTGCCGCCGATAATGACCTCCTGATTCACCAGCGCCAGGTCCGCCGCCTGGATTTCCTCTTTCAAATTTGCAAATACCGCCCTGAAATCATAGCCGCCCTCCGGCTTCTTCCCGCTTTCCGCCAATGGCGTGTGCAGCAGAATATCTCCCACCATCACAAGCCTTATCTCCTTCGTCGGGACTGCTTCCGGGGTTTGTACCGGCAGGGATTCGGGAAGCCATTCCAGCGTTGGCTCCGAATCGGGGCTTTCCGTCTCAGTCTGCTCCTGCTCCGTTGTCGAAGCCGAATTCCCGGTCTGTGTAAGCGCCGTCCCGGAAGAAACCGCCGCTTCCGGCATATCTTCCTGCGCCGGGCCGCCACAGCCTGAAAAAATGATCAATGACAGAAGCAGACATAGAAAAGCTTTGCTGATTTTCTTTCTGTAGTTCATTTTGTTTATCACCGCAATTTCCCTGTTGATTTTATAATACCTTCTGAAAAATATTCTGCCCGTGAACCTGGAATATCACTTTGTAGCCGCACTTTTCATAAAACCCGTCCTCTTTGGAACCCAGTGTAATATATTTGAAACCCTTTTCTCCCGCCAGTTCCTCAAAGTAATTCATCAGCTTCCTCGTAATTCCCTGCTTTCTGTATTCCTCACGGCATGCCGTAAAGCCGATTACAAGGCTTTCTTCATTCTCGGCACGACCCAAAACCGCCGAAACCGGTTTTCCGTTTTCTTCGGCAAATACCAGGGGCTGCCGGCCGTCCAGAAACCTTTTATACCAGGCATCATATCCGTAAAGCTCGGAATTGCCCGTGCCCAGAATATCATAACACATGGCAAGGACGTCCTTTAATTCCTGCTCCGTTTCAATTTCCTTCAAAAACACATCATCCACTTACTGTTATCCTCCTCACTGCTCCAGGTACTGAATAAACTGGTCGTCCTTGACTGCCGCCGCATCCAGCACAATATAATCATACACATTCAGGCCGTATTTCGTATTGGACTTCACGATGGCATATTCGTCATTCTGGTACAGAATATTAATCTGCTTAAAGTCCGCGTACCCTTTGTTCATATTATAGACTCCGGTCAGCATGGCACGCTTACTCACCACATAGGTCTCCTGCCCGTCCAGTTTATACAGAATGTCCCCCGCATTTAAAAGGGAACTGTCCAGATAATACTCCTTGGTTTCACTGGAATAGTTATAAACCTCCACCTCCAGCTGCTCACTGGAGATCGTTCCGTCCTCCAGATAACACTGCCGCATAATGCTGCTTCCGCCGTTGCTGCCGCCGGGAATCAGGAAACCCTCGGGAATCAGGAAAAAGTCCTTCTGCACAATGGCGGAAAGAGGAATCTTTAACCCGGTCTCATCCTCCACGATCAGCTCCACGTCCAGGAATCTGTCGTTAATAAAGGTAACCATGGAATTGTTAAATTCCAGCTTCAGGTATGTATTGCCGTCAGCATTGGTAATCATAAATACCTTTCCCCAGGATTCATACTGATTCTTAAGGAAACGCACCTTTATATACTCTTTCTGCATCAGCTCTGCACCCCGCGTTGGCTCCACCGGAATGACCAGAGACCAGTTCTCGCTGGTAGTCAGTTTGTATACCGGATCATTCACAGCCAGCAGGGAGTTACTGAACATCTGGTTCTTTTCATAGCCGCTTTCCCTGGTATCAAAGGTTGCCGCCGTCACATCCTGTGCCTTTAAGTCTTCATACCCGTCCACCCAATAAGAAACAACGCCTGTGACCGGTGCATAATAGTAATTGATGGTGTTTGCACCGGATGCACCGTTCAGATCGGCGATATTCTTCAGCATATTCACATTTGCCAGCTTCAGCACAGTGCTCTTAAGGGAATTCTTAAAGTCATAAACCATGTCATAATTGGCACTGTCATAACCGTGGGAAAAATGAATGATCTCGCTGCGGAATTCTGTCAGTTCCCTGTTGCTAAGTGTATTTGTCTCCGGATCGGCCGCTGCCAGCTCTTCACCCAGCCTCCCCGTCTCATCAACGATATAGACCAACCCGTTCTTCGCCAGCCTTTCGCCTTCTCTCGCATAATAATTCACATAGCCTGCAGCCTGATTGTACACCACCGTCTCTTCCCGAAGGATCACCCCCCGGTACACATTATCTACCGCAAGAGATCCCTCCTGAACCTCGTAACGCACGATATGGCTGGTCTGAAAATATATGATGACACAGACAATCACATATATGAAAATAGCGCCGAAAATAATCATGCCGATATTCAGATTTACAGGCTTTCTATATTTTCTGATCTTATTCTGCTTTGCCAATCCTTTACCCGCCTCTAAACAAAAGCCCCGGTATTACCGAGGCTTTCCTGCTTTTAAATCATATCTTTTGTCTTTTTCCCACCCTTAAGCTCTTTAAAGGGAAATGAATACCTTATCCTTCATACCTGCCGGAAGCTCCGACTCGTCCATGGAAACGCTTAAAATGAATGTCACGCCAAACCTTTTACTCAGGGAATCCAATTTATCCACGGTTGCCGTAATATCCTGTCCCTCCAGACATGCAATCTTTAAAAAACTGTCAAAATACATCTGCTGCAGGTCGTGATCCTGGGAAATAATCCCACAGACCAGTCCAATAAATTCACTGCTGTTTTCGATCATATACTGGGATACATCAATGAGACGCACCCGGTTGTTCAGCTCATACATATGTTTCGTGCTCTTGTCAAGATACACGATATTACCGGAAATCTCTTTTATTTCACTATTCACCTTATCCAATAACTGCTTTGTCTTGCCCTTACCCTTATTGCCTACAATTAATTGAACCATTGGAAACCCTCCTGTAGTATGTGATACATTAATTATAAGGGATATGCCCTTAAAAAACAACCCTATTTCTGAATCTCCTCCAGTAAATCTGCCATAGATACATACAGCTCCTGTGTAGACGGGACTCCCATGGCAACAGCTATGTAAGGCGCTCCGTTCACATCCCTGGCCAGCAGCATCAGGCAGTGCCCTGCGGCCTTAGTGGTACCGGTCTTGCCGCCAATGACGGTAACGCCGGAAGGTGCGCTGTAACCGGAACCAGGCTTGAGAAACTGGTTCGTAGTAGAACGGTCAAACTGTTTCTCCTGGCCGTTTTTGTCATAATAAACGGTCTGGTATCCGGTCATATGAATAATCTCGTTAAAGGTCTCATACTTAATGGCTTCGTTGAACATGAGGTACAAGTCATAAGCCGTAGTATAATGATTAGGATCCGTCAGACCATGAGGATTGGCAAAATGAGTGTTGGTGGCACCGAGCCTGGCTGCCTCCTCATTCATCATTTCCACAAAGCGGTCCACACTGCCGCCCACATTTTCTGCAATCAGCATGGCGGCGTCATTAGCGGAATAAATCAGAAGAATTCGCAGTGCCTGGTCCATGGTCATGGTATCCCCGCTTTTCAGCCCGCACAGTACGGCTCCTGATTCCGTTATATTCACTGAATTGCCGGCGGTCAACCGCTGGTCAAGATTACCGTACCTTAATGCCACCAGCGCCGTCATCACCTTTGTCAGACTGGCAGGATTTAACGTCTGGTGGACATTTTTGGCATAGATAGCATGGTTATCATTTACGGACAGCAGAAGGGCGGCCGTAGCCTTGGACATATCCGCATCCGTTCCTTCCGTCACGTCATCCGTTATCACGCAGAGATTCTTGGAAAAAGGAACGACAGTCCCTGTATCCTGTCCGGAAATAATGTTAAAACTGCTGATATTGGAACCGGCGCTGTAGGCCATTTCAAAGGCGGCATTGCCGCATCCCGAAAGCGCAAGGACCATGACCGTCAGCAGACAGGCAATGCCTGTCCCGTTTTTTCTATTTGTACATTTCACGCCACTCTAAATCTCCTCTGTCAAGGGACTTGATCAACAGTTCCGCACTGGCCAGATTTGTGGCCAGCGGAATATTGTGTATATCGCAAAGCCTTACCACGTTATTCACATCCGGCTCATGCACCTTGGGCGTCAGCGGATCTCTCAGAAAGATCACCAGATCCATCTGATTATGCTCGATCTGAGCGCCTATCTGCTGTTCGCCTCCCAAATGTCCGGCCAGAAACTTGTGTATATTCAGATTTGTGACCTCCTCGATCAGGCGGCCCGTGGTACCGGTAGCATACAAGTCGTTTTTGCTTAAAATTCCCCTGTAAGCAATACAAAAATTCTGCATCAGCTTCTTCTTGGAATCATGTGCAATCAGTGCAATATTCATAAACTAGTCCCCTCTCTATTTTGTCTTTTTAGCCTGAAGCCTTATGTTCAAAACAAACCCCATCCCCATAAACAAACTTAACAGTGAAGTCAGTCCATAGCTGACAAAAGGAAGCGTCAAACCCGTATTCGGAAGAATGAATGTGGTAACACCTATGTTGATAAAGCCCTGAAAAGCGATCCAGCCCCCCACACCGGCGGCAACGATAGTCCCGGCGAGATCCTTCGCCTGCCTGGCCACCGAGATACATTCCAATGAAATTCCGAATATCAATACAATAACCGCAACACTTCCCTTAAAACCAAACTCCTCTCCGATCACCGCAAAAATAAAGTCCGTCTGCGCCTCCGAAATGAAGTTGCCGTTCTTTACCGAAGTGATCTCGTTATTCTTATATCCCTTTCCCTCCAGCTGGCCGGAAGCGATGGCCGTCACGGAATTCAGCTGCTGGTATGCCTCCGCATCCCTGTATTCGTCCGGCTTGAAAAAAGCCATGATACGTTTCTGCTGAGAATCCGTCAGCAGCTTGCTGTCCGGCTGCAGCGCCAGGGAAATCAAAAGAGCTATCGCCGGTACGGCTATTAAAATCACACTGACTACCAGCTTCCAACTGATTCCTCCCGCAAACATGACCACGCAGAAAATGGCAACGAGCACAATACTGGTGGACAGGTCCGGCTGCTTGTAAACCAGATACAAGGGCAGTGCCACAAGCAGGATACAGCTGCCGATGATCATGACAGTGTTCAATCTCTTTCTATATTTCATAATAAACTGTGCAAAGAATAAAATCAACAAGATTTTAGCAGTTTCTGAGGGTTGAAATCGAAGCCCCCCGATTTCCAGCCAT
This sequence comes from uncultured Lachnospiraceae bacterium, assembly GCA_947575805.1. Taxonomy (GTDB): domain Bacteria; phylum Bacillota; class Clostridia; order Lachnospirales; family Lachnospiraceae; genus Acetatifactor. The sequence goes on along the minus strand of CANPOY010000004.1, from coordinate 39,051 downwards.
CGCTGGGCACCAAGACGCCCCTCACTTCCCAAATACCTCACTGCCAGCAGCAGCGCCATGTTCAGTGCATACATCAGCCAGTTCAGCTTCAATATCCATGTGTAGTTGAAAAAGGAAATGATTATCATCAGCGCGACACCCGCCACCACTCCGACCAGCTGCCTGGTCTGAAGTGACGGCTCCGCGCTGCCGATGGACATGATACCGATGGCTGCCAGGACAGCCACCATAAGCACCAGTTTGAAATCGTAATCCCGCAGCTTAAATCTTGTAAACATATCTACCTCAAATGTTATCCTTACTGCTCAGCATATCAACAATGGGAATATTGGCATAAAGAGTGGGTTTCGCCCTCTCCGACTTGCTTCCCTTTGTATTTATCTGGATTTCCATGTTTTCCGTATCTATCTTCATGTATTTGGAAATTACCTTGGCAATATCCGTCTTGATCAGCTCCATCATCTCCGGGGAGCAGTTCACCCTGTCTGAAATCAACAGGATCTTTAACCTGTCCTTGGCAATCTGGCAGGAGCTTTTTCTGCGAAAAAAATTTCTCATTTTGCTCCTCCCTATATTTTGTGAAAGATTCCGCTCACCCTGGTCCAGAAGGAAATTCCCTTTTCAAAATTCAGAAACGGTACTTCTCTTCCCTCGACGCGCTGTACTACGTTTGCATAAGCCTGTCCTGCCGGGCTTGCCCCGCCTACAAGGGGCTCCCCCTGGTTCGTGGAAATCACCACATTCTCATCGTCGGGTATAATACCGATCAGCGGCACCGCCAGAATATCCACCACATCCTGAGCAGACATCATGTCACCCCGCTTTACCATATCCATGCGTAACCTGTTAATGATCAGATCCATCTGCTTGAAGCCGTTGGCCTCCAGCAGTCCGATGATCCTGTCCGCATCCCGGATGGCCGATACCTCCGGCGTTGTTACCACCAGCGCCCTGTCAGCCCCCGCAATGGCATTCTGAAAGCCCTGCTCGATCCCTGCGGGGCAGTCCAGGATAATGTAATCAAACTGCTCTTTCAGAGTCTCGATTACCTTGACCATCTGCCCGGGAGTCACGGCTGACTTGTCCCTGGTCTGGGCGGAGGGCATGAGATACAGCCCCGGATGACGCTTGTCCCGGATCAGTGCCTGCTTCACCCGGCAGCTTCCCTCCACCACATCCACCAGGTTATAAACGATGCGGTTTTCCAGTCCCATAACCACATCAAGATTCCTCAGTCCAATATCGGTGTCGATCAGACAGACTTTTTTACCTGCTTTTGCCAGACCTGTTCCTACGTTTGCGGATGTGGTGGTCTTGCCCACACCGCCTTTACCTGAAGTGACGACAATGACTTCGGAGCCCTTGCGCTCCTGGGAAAATTGATTTTCCATTTTCTGTCCCTCCATATTATTTTGTCGTCATTCTGCCGGGCAGATTTAAAAACCCTCCAGCAAATCCTTGGTAAGTGTCTCAATTATCATCTTATTGTTCTTCATATATGCGATTTTCGGCTGTATCTTAGGGCGTATCCCCCATTTTGACTGTTTTGTCACTGGTATGTAATTGAAATCGCCGATTTTAAGGTTTTCCGGCTCCATTTCAAGCGCTGCTATAAAGGCCCCGGGCTGTCCGTTACCGCCGGCATAGGCGTCACCGTAGAGCCCTCCCAGAACAATAATATTTTTGGCGCTGATAATTGCGCTTCCGGGATAGACATCACCTAATACAATAATGCTGTTCTCCGTTTCCAGAGCCTCTCTGTTTTTCAGGCTGCCCTTAAAGAACTGCCCGTCCTCCTCTTTGGAAAGCTTCTTCTCCGTATGAGCCAACGCCCTGATAAAGGTCTTGTTTGTAGCTTCATCCTTGCCTACAATACAGATAATGGTCAGATTACTGTTTCTGCTGATGGCGTCCAAAATACTGATTTCCTCCGCTCCGGACACTTTCCTGTCCTCGATGGAGAGCGCCATGGACGCATTTCCGAAAAAAGCCCTGGCCTCGGAAAGTTTATAGGATAGTTCTTCCAACAACTCCTCAAAGGGAGCGTCCTTATCCAAATGTAACGCTATTCCGTTGGGAAAGCTCTTGATCAATACCAAATCCTTCATCTGTTCCTCACTTCCTTACGTCTCCCGCTGCTACAGTTCATTGGAAATTCCTTCATCCGGTTCGTCAGCCTCACCGGTGATCAGTTCCTCCTCTTCCGCCAGCCCGTAATAATATTTGATAATGTCCCTGGTGGCCTGGGCCGCGTGATCGGATGAATATCCGAAGGGAATCCGCATGGCTATGGCGATTTCCGGCTCCTCATAAGGCGCGTAGCATACAAACAGCGCGTGGTTTGGCCTGGACTTTATCTGCTCCGCCGTTCCCGTCTTGCCGGCAACGTTCACCGCCAGATCTCCGAAATAAATCTTATTCTCCACCACCTGTCTCATGCCGGACTGGATGATGTCCCAGTATTCCTCCGGCATCTCCAATACATTTCTCACATCCGGCTCCGGATCAAGAACCAGGTTTCCCTCCGAATCCGTCACCTTGTCCAGAAGTGTCAGATTGTAACAGATCCCCCGGTTGGCAACGGTAGTCACATATCTTGCGAGACCGACCGTAGTATAGCCGTTGGAGCCCTGGCCGATGGACGAACGGACGGCATCCTCATTGGATACCTTGGGAGAAACCTCCGCGATCTCTATCCCTGACTTTTCCGTAAGGCCATACATATCCGCGTATTTATACAGAATATTCAGACCTTCCGTATCGTTATAGGAACCGTTTTTCATGGCAAACCGATATCCCAGTTCATAAAAGTAATAGTCACAGGAGTCTCGGATGGCGGTAGTCAGGTTTTCATAACCGTGTCCCCGCCTGCGCCAGCATCGAGGGGAGGGTGGGCCGATCTCCGTGAAGGTACCCACACAGTTGATACGTTCCCCGGTGCTGACGGTTCCTTCCATGAGGCCGGCGGTAGCCGTCACCATTTTAAAAGTGGATCCCGGCGCAAGCGTAGACTGCGTGGCATAATTCCACTGGGGATTTGCCTTGTCAGCGTTCAGCTTCGCATAATATTCCGCATCCACGGAATTGGCCATCTTATTATTATCATAACCCGGATAGGAAACCATGGCAAGCACATCTCCGCTGTTCGTATCCGTAATGACACAGGACGCATTGCAGGGATCCAGCGCCAACTGGGCCGGGGTTATATCTATGCCGTCTATTCGGTTTTTCATGAACTGATAGGCGGTAAGCCTGTTGCCGTACAGCGCTTCCACATCTTCCGGCGGAATCTCCACCAGCTTCTGATCACAGAGGATCATACAGACCTGCTTCCCGCTTATTACATCGGAAAGCAACATATACTTATAAAAACGCTTCTGAAATTCTGTATTCCTGTCCACTGTGGCAATGATATATTCCAGCAGCCTGTCATAGATTTCCGCAGAGTCGGAATACTTGTCATCAATATCCAGCTTGCTCACGTCGATCCAGTTTTTGGATATGCAGTATTTCAGATACTCGCTCAGGCTGATGACTTCCTCCGTAGCCCATGCAATCTGCGTCGCATCGTCGGCATCCACAGAATCGGTCATAATCACGCCGTTCCTGTTCAGCAGCGATACGATATTGCTCTCGTAGGTCTGATACTCCTTTGTCAGCTTGTTATAAGGTGTTTTCCCTTCCGTCAGCTCATGCTCCAGCTTTTCATACACCTGTTCCTTATATGCAATGTACTCCTGATAAACCTCGGTCTCTGTTTCCGTTGCTTCTGCGGAAGACAGATGCTTCAGATCTATGATGGAATTATTAAACATGGCAAAGTACACATCATAGATGGGAATTTTAATATCCCCGCTGTCGGCATCTGCCGCAGCAATGTATTCTTTGGCATTGATGATCTGTCTGGAAATCAGGCCCGCCAGCTTCTGCTCCAGAATGTTGTAGACCGCTTTGGTGAGATCCATATCAACGGTAAGGTATATATCCTGCCCTGCCCGGGCCTCTTCCCGCTCTTCCAGGGAAATCACCTTGCCCATATTATCCACCACTACCTTCTCGTAGCCCTTTACACCCTGCAGGGTGGTCTCAAAGGCTGACTCGATGCCGCCCTTGCCTACCACGTCGTTGATATTGTAGACATCGCTTCCCTTGCCCTGTTCTTCCATTTCGGCGTTCAGTGTGGTCAGCTCATCCGAAGAAATCTTGCCGGTATAGCCCAGAAGATGGGCAAAGTATTTACTGTCCACATATTTGCGGACGGTGTCCTCCACGATGGTGACGCCGGGCAGCTCCTGAGAATTTTCCATAATGACAGCCACCGTTTTTTCACTGATGTCGGCAGCCACCGTGGTGCCGATATATTTGCGGAAGGATGTAAGATCCATGGCATAGCGGATCGTGACCAGCTTCAGCCAATCCTCCCTGCTGTACCCCTTCCCGGGAATAAAAGTACTCTTGCTATCCTCCGGATCCTCATATTCCCCGATGGAAAATTTCTTCTTCTCAGATAAGTGGTTCATGATCGTCTCGGCGGTAGAAGCCCGCATTTCACCGTTGAGTTCCTCTATGGTCCTCTTCCCGTACACGTCTGCCAGAAAGCGAAGAAGGCTTGTCCCTTCCACGTTAAAAGCAAATTCCCCGTCCTCGTTTATCACGATCTTGAAATCCGTAATGACATGGTCCCCGTTACTCTCTATCATGTGGATCAGCTTCAGGATCGTCCCGTTCAGGTTCGCATTCTTTGTTTTACCGGATTCAAACACATCCTCAATCTTTACGGAATAGGCCAGCTCGTTATACGCCATAATGTTGCCGTTCCGGTCGAAAATATTACCCCTGGTACTGGCAATATCCCTGGTTTTTTCCGTTTCCAGCACAAAATTCTCCAGGTACTCCTCCCCGTGGACTATCTGCAGATCAAAGCAGCGGTAGATCAGAATGCCTCCCAGAATCAGGAAAACAAGGGTAAAAATCGTCAGCCGGCTGGTAAAGAAACGGATCACTTTCTCTTTAAATTCGTCAAACATATTTCTGTGCCCTCCTTTTTTCCCGGGCCTCCAGCTTCTCGTTCAACTTTAAAACAAGAGGATAAAGGAACAGTGTAACCACAACAGTGTACAGCACCTCCGGCAGGATCACATGGGAGAAATAATATGCAAACTGAAACTTCCCCCGAAGCATGAACAAAAGGATATAGCAGAGCGTGCCATAGGACAGATCGCTGGTAACGATCAGCGCCATGGGCAGCTTAATATCTTCCGGATAAAATATGCGGCTGAATTTGCCGTTCAGATAGCCTATGTACATCAGAACCAAAGCATAAAACCCTAAAAAGCTTCCGAAGAAAATATCGTTTAACAGCCCGCAGAAAAATCCGATGACAAGCCCCTCCTTTTCCCCTCTCATAAAGCCGAAGGAAGCCGTCAGAATGATCATCATATTGGGAATGATTCCGGCAAAAGCAATATGGCTGAATACACTGCACTGCAGGATAAAGCTGAAAATCACGAATAGCGTCACTATTAATTTTCTGAGCATGCGGCCTCCTTTCGTCCATTTTCCGGCGTGGAACTTAGTACTCCTCCGCGAAACGGCCTCTGCTGTGAGCGGTTAGAAATACTTTTCACGCTAGCCCGCAGAGCTCTGCTTCAGATCCGTGATGACCAGCACCTCCCCCAGGTGCTCAAAATCCACCGCCGGAGTTATCAGTCCGGATTTAGTCAGGTTATTGGCATCCTTTTCTATAGAGCTGATATATCCGATCAGGATATTGGGAAGAAATTTGTCACTGATATTGGAGGTTACCACCTTGTCCCCCTCTACCACCAGGTTTTTGCTGTCCACCAGCTGGCTGAAGCTGATACAGTTGTCTGCCATCAGCTGCAGATCCCCGGAAACCATCATGTTGTCCTCGGTGGAAAGGGTCATGCCGCTGACATAACTGTTGTCCGAGATAATGGAGGTTACCCTTGCCCAGTTGGGGCCAACTGACGTGATCCGGCCCACCAGGCCTCCCTCCGCGATCACGTTCATATCCACAGCCAGCCCGTCGTCACCGCCCTTATCGATCACAAAGGAGGAATACCAGTTCCCGGTATCCCTGCCGATGATGCGGGCCCCTACCTTGTTGTAATGTCCGTACTGTTCATCCAGGTCAATCAGCTCACGCAGGCTGTTTAATTCGTATTTATCCTGCTGAAGCTGAATATTCTCCTCCGTCAGGGCGGCAACCTCCGCCTTCAGCCGGGCATTCTCTTCCAGAAGCGAGCGGATCTGTACCAGCTCCTCTGAGCGTTTGGAGATCCAGCCTCCCAGCTTTCCGATCCCCTGCTGAAAAGGCACCACCACGTACCCGACCACCGTATTCAGCGGTCTGTTGAACACATCGGTTCCAAAGGTAATCAGCATCAGCAGGGTACACAGAATAGTTAAAATTAAAAGGAGATATTTACTCGGCAAAGTAAATCTCTCCCCTTTTCTTTTTATTACTGGGCTCATTTACTCATCCCTTCGATCGCATAAGCTACGGATTTATAGTTGTCGTCCTTAATGATCTTGGCAAGACCCATGACAACGCTGGTGGAAGGATTTTCTGCCACATTTACCTTCAACCCTGTGCCTACCGCCATTCTTTCTGCCAGATGGTTCACCTGGGAAGCTCCTCCGGTGAGGAAGATCCCGTGGCGGTAAATGTCTGCGGCCAGCTCAGGGGGCGTCCGCTCCAGAATTACCTTCACATTGTCAATGATGGTATTGAAATGCTCCTCAAGGCAGTCGTCTACCAGCTTTGTGGGAATCTCCCGCTCCACGGGAAGCCCCGTCACGATGTCTCTGCCGTAAACCACAGCCCCTGTGCCGTTCTCGTCCAGCTCCTTCAAAGAGATCTTTACGGATTCCGCCGTTTTCCCACCGATAATCAGGCTGAATTCCTTCCTGACTGCGGCACGGATCGCCTCGTCAAACCGCAGTCCTCCCGTTTTAATCAGACGGCTTAAGACGATGCCCCCCAGAGAGAGAATAGAAATCTCCGTGGTCTCATAACCTACGTTGACCACCAGCACGCCCTGGGAATTCTTGACGTCAATCTCCAGCCCCAGCCCGTCTGCTACCGCTTTTTCCACCACCATAATGCGCCTGGCCTTTACGCCGGCATCCTTTACCAGATCATAAAAGGCCCTTTTCTCCACTTCTGTCACATCCGTGGGTACAGCGATATAGAAGTCAGCAGGCTTGCTGTTCCCTTTCTGCAGATCCGTCACAAAGTAGCGGACCAGGGTCTCCATATTCTTAATATCCGCAATGACGCCGTTGGACAGCGGATAAGATATGTGAATATTTCCGGGTGCTTTCTCATACATTTCAAAAGCGGAATCCCCGTACGCAAAAAGCGTGTTCTTGTTCTCAATGGCGATCATGTTCTTTTCAACCAGAACACTGTCGTCGCTCCTGCTGTAAATTTTAATGTTATTGGTGCCGAGATCAATACCAAATGCGTTGTTTGCCAAAATGACAACCCCTTTCTTGTCGTAACTGTTCAATTCAGATAGGAATCACCGCTTATCCTCCTTCGAACCAGGAGGACTCCCGGAAGCTGCAATATCGGTTATCTCCGATCACGATATGGTCCAGCAGCGGAATGTCCATTTTATCCCCAAGCTCTTTGACATTGGCCGTAAGCTCCAGATCACTCCTGCTGGGTGTAGGATCTCCGCTTGGATGATTGTGTACCAGCAGAATATTCACCGCCCTGGCCTCCAGCGCCTCCAGAAAGATTTCTCTGGGAGAGATCAGTGCCATCCTGGCGCTGCCTTCCGACAGCTTCTTTTCCCGGATCAGCTGCCCTTTGGCATCCAGACTGGCCAGCAGGACGCATTCTGTATCCCTGTGGCGAAGACTTTCCATGAAATATGCGGCCACCTGGCCGGAACTGGTAAAGCTTGTCCCGCTTCTGGCGCTGGCGGCGCTCATGCGCACAGACAGCTCCGCAATACTCTTCAGCTTAACAGCCTTCACACGGCCGATGCCCTTGATGCTTTCAAGCTTCTCCAGGCTTACGTCATGGAGACCAAGCAGGCCCTCCTTGGGATATTTTGCCAGCTGCAGCACCTGTTCCGCCAGCTGGACTGCGTTTTTTTCCTTCGTACCGGTCCTGATAATGATCGCCAGAAGCTCTGCCTCTGTCAGATTCTCCGGTCCGAAGCGCAGGAATCTCTCATAGGGAAGTTCCTGGGTGATATTTGCCTTTTTCCCGGGCATTTATGCTCCTTCTACCTTCTCGTCCGCGGCTCTGCGAAGTCCCGCTCCTCAACGGATAAAGCGATATACCACCAGCGCTATGACGACGCCGATGACGCTTGCGATAGTAATGTGGATCGTCAGTCCAAAGGTCAGGACAAAGAATCCAAGGTCAAGAATAATGGGGGAGCTCAGCCCGAAGGACTGCCCGTAATTTAAAAAGGTGCCTTCAAAGTAAGATCCGATAAACCGTCCTACGACAAATCCGATCAGCACAAGCAGCACCGGTAGCCAGTTTCCTTTTCTCAAAGATGTATCCTCGCCTTTCTTTCGTACTTTCTGTCCTGAGATGTATCCTGCCCGCCGCTGCCCGTGCGAAGGGAAGGAAGACTTCACATTAAGGTTTATTCTACCATAAAATGAAAAAACTGTATACAAAAATCAAATAATTAATTTTTATCTTTTTCGACAGGTACGCTACACCGGGTTTCCGGATCGGATGCGGCAGCGCAAAGCTGCGCGGCTGACACGATTTTCCGGTCCACCAGGGTTTGCAGGGACTTCAGTATGCCCAGTCTGGCGTGAAACCAGGTCAGGCCGCCCTGGAAATATACTGCATAGGGAGGTTTCATGGGACCGTCAGCGGAAAGCTCAATGGATGATCCGGATACAAAGGCCCCTGCCGCCATAATGACTTTTGCATCGTATCCGGGCATGTCCCAGGGCTCCGGCGTCACATGACTATCCACAGGGGCCGCCGCCTGAATGCCCTGGCAGAAAGCAATGACTCCCTCCGGCGTGCCGAAGGTAATGGCCTGGATAATGTCATGACGGCTCTCCCTGCCATCCGGCACCACACCAAAGCCCAAAGGCTCATACAGATTTGCTGCGAAAACGGCTCCCTTCAGGGCGGAAGCCGTCACCGCGGGCGCCAGGAAAAGACCCTGATAAAAGTCCTTTAAGACTCCCAGCGAAGCACCCACCTCTTTTCCCAGCCCGGGGGATGTCAGACGGAAGGCGGCGTTCTCCACGCAGTCCTTCCTCCCCGCAATATAGCCGCCGATAGGCGCCAGGCCGCCCCCCGGATTCTTGATCAGGGAGCCAACCGTCATATCCGCCCCCACATCACCTGGCTCTATGATCTCCACAAACTCGCCGTAGCAGTTGTCCACCATGCAGATTACCTCCGGCCTGATCCCCTTGATAAAGGCGATCAGCTCTCCGATCCGCTTCACGGACAGGGTGGGCCTGGTCTGATAGCCCTTGGAACGCTGGATGGTCACCAGTTTTGTACGTTCATTCAGGGCAGCCCTTATATTTTCATAGTCAAAGCTGCCGTCCGGCAGCAGATCCACCTGGCGGTAGGTAATCCCATATTCCGCAAGGGAGCCCTTTGAAGGCCGGATGCCTATGACCTCTTCCAGTGTGTCATAGGGTTTACCCACAGGGGAAAGCAGCTCGTCCCCCGGCCGTAGATTGCTCATCAGGGCCAGGGCCAGAGCATGGGTTCCACAGGTAATCTGCGGCCGCACCAAAGCGTCCTCGGTGTGAAAAATCCTGGCATACACCGCTTCCAGGGTATCTCTGCCCAGATCATTGTATCCGTAGCCGGTGGTTCCCAGCATACAGGCCTCACTGACCCGGCAGTCCTGCATGGCGCTGATCACCTTCATCTGGTTGTACTCCGCAATCCTGTCAATTATCCTGAATCTGGAAGCAAGTCTTTCCGAAACGGCTTCACCGTATTCATACACCTGTTTTCCGATGCCTATCCGGGCATACATTTCCTCTAAGTAATCCATATTTTCCCGCTAACCTCCATGTCTATATGATCTGCTTCTTTGCCAGCTCATCCAGCATGAACTGCAGCATCCGTTCTTCCTGATAATCAAATTCGTACTTGTTGATCCAGATCACGTCCCTCTCCCGGCGAAACCAGGTAAGCTGTCTTTTGGCAAAGTGCCTGGTATCCCGCTTTAAGATCTCTACCGCCTCCTCCAGAGTAATCTCTCCCTCCAGCCAGGCAAAAATCTCCTTGTAGCCCAGACCCTGCATGGATACCATCCCCCGTCGGCAACCCATATCCCGCAGCCGCTCTACCTCCTCCGTCAGCCCTTTCTCCATCATTTCATCCACCCTGCGGTCAATGCCGGCGTAAAGCTGTTCCCTGCGGTCATTCAACACAAAATAGCAGGAATTGTAAGCGCTATCCTTTTCCTTCTCCCGGCGATTATGATCCGAAATGCGCCCGCCGGTCAGATGGTGGAATTCCAGCGCCCGGACAATACGCTTGATGTTGTTGGCATGAATTTCCGCCGCCGCTGCCGGATCTGCTTCCTGCAGCAGGACATGAAGAGCCTCCGGACCCTTCTCGGCCGCCAGACGCTCCAGCCCCTCCCGGTATAGCCGATCCTCTTGCTCCTCGGTGAAATCCACCCTTTTCAAAAGGGCCTGAATATAAAAGCCCGTGCCTCCCGTAACCACCGGGATGTGTCCCCTTTCGTAAATCCCTTCCATACATTTCAGGCACCCTTCCTGAAACAGCGCCACATTAAAGGCTTCCCGGGGATCCAGTATATCAATCATGTGATGGGGGATTCCCTGCATTTCCTCCCGCTTAATCTTGGCGGTGCCAATGTCCATATGGCGGTACACCTGCATGGAGTCCGCCGAGACGATTTCTCCGCCCACCGCCCCGGCCAGCGCAAGAGAAAGCCTGGTCTTGCCCACTGCCGTAGGCCCCGTCAGCACGATCAGGGGCTGCCTGTCTGCCGATATGTCGATATTCATTGTACGATCCTCTTAAACTTCCTGTCCATCTCCGACCTGCTCATGGAGACAACGGTGGGCCTGCCATGGGGGCAGTTATAGGGATTTTCCAGCGTCAGAAGCTCACTGATCAGAGCTTCCGCCTCCGCCGTGCTTAAGCGATGATTGCCCTTTACCGCCGCCTTGCAGGACATGGAGGCAATCTTCTCCTCCACTACCCGAATATCACCGAAGTTCCCTCCGTCCGCCAGCTGGTCCAGCACCTCGAGGAACATCTCCCTCTCCCCGCAGCCATAGAGATCCATGGGCACTCCACGCAGGGCATATTCGCTGCCGCCGAAGGCTTCCGCCTCAAAACCCAGACTTTCAAAGACCTCCAGATGGTCTTTCAGCGCCGTCTCCTCCTGTGCGGAAAGGCTGACGATAACAGGCGGCATCAGAGACTGGGACACCACGTTTTTCTCCCGAAACTGCTTCATCAGCCGCTCGTAATTTACCTTTTCATGTGCCGCATGCTGGTCGATCATCAACAGCCTGTCCTCATATTCAATCAACCAATAAGTATCAAAAACCTGCCCGATCATCCGAAATCTTCGGCGGTTGTCCTCCGTCAGGATTTTATCCTCAAAGAGGGAACGCTGCACCGACTGGGCCACGGCCGCTGCGGCAGGCGGATTATTTTCCGGTGGCGGCAATTTCCCCTCCGCTTCCGGACGAGGTTCCTCCACTTCCCTGGTTTCCGTAAAAAAAGGTTCCACTGAACCCTCGTCTTTTGACGTCTTTATTTCGGGGATATTCTGCACGCCATTTTCTGACGTTCCTGTCATATTCAGGTGGATTCTGTCAGGTTTTGCTGATTTATCCTGCATTTCCGCCTTGTTTTCACCGTTTTTCCCCTCAGTCCACACGGGATTTTGAATAAATTCCTGCATTTTGGGCTCTCGTATCTCATATTTCGCCTCTTCCATGACACGGTAAGCATCCCTCCGGTGCACCTCAAAGGGCTCCGGTGCTCTCTCCTTTTGCTGCAGGGTTCGCTCCGCCCTCTCCGCCGCCTTTCTCTCCCGCTCCGTAGACAGCAGCGCGTCCGGAATCATTTCATGGTGCATTAGCGAATATTTCACGGCGCCGCAAAGCAGCGCACTGAAAGCCATGGCATTGGTAAAACGCACATCCATCTTGGTAGGATGTACATTCACGTCCACCCGGCCGGTGTCCAGTGTAATATGCAGTACGCAGAAAGGGAATTTGTGCTGCATAAGGTATTCCTTATATCCCTCCTCCACTGCTCTGGCTACCACACTGCTGCGGACATACCTGCCGTTGATAAAATAAATCTCAAAATTCCGGTTGGAGCGTACCTGCGCCGGCTTGCCCAGATATCCTTCTATCCTGACACCATCCTGGTCATACTGAACAGGCACCAGGGCGTTTGCCGTATCCCTGCCGTAAAGGCGGTAAATCACCTCCCGCAGGTCACCGTGGCCGGAAGTGTGGAATTTCATCTGATTTCCCATAACCAGCTTAAAGGAAATATCCGGCCTGGAAAGGGCAAGGTGCTCCATCAGATCCGCTATGTAGCCGCCCTCCGTTGCAGGCTGCTTCAAGAATTTCCTCCGCACGGGAGTGTTATAAAAAAGATTGCGTACAATAAAGGTAGTGCCCTCCGGAGCACCCACCTCCTCGAAGACAGACTCCTGTCCACCCTCTAAGAGGATACGGCTGCCCGTGACATTGTCCGCCGTCCTGGTGATGACTTCGGTCTTTGTCACTGCCGCTATACTGGATAAGGCCTCACCTCGGAACCCCAGACTGGAAATGCGGGTCAGATCCTCCGCACACGCAATCTTGCTGGTAGCGTGGCGCAGAAAAGCCGTTCGCAGTTGTTCCTGCTCCATACCGCAGCCGTTGTCCGTAACGCGGATAAACGTGGTTCCGCCGTCCTTTATTTCAACGGTGACCGCAGATGCCCCGGCATCAATGGCATTTTCCACCAGCTCCTTCACCACGCTGGAGGGACGCTCCACTACCTCGCCGGCCGCGATCTTGTCAATGGTCTCCGAATCCAGAATATGTATTAGCGCCATCCGCTGCCCCTTTCTTAAACCTTGCTGCAGGCTTAGATCTTCTTTCCGCCCTGCCAACGGTTCTTCAGCTTATTCTGCAGTTTGTACAGGGTATTCAGGGCATCCAGGGGCGACATGGCATTCACCTCCACCTCCATCAGCTCCTTTAAAACATCTTCGTCCGTCACTGTGTCAAAGAGAGACATCTGCGCCAGATCCACCTCGTCCAGTTTTGTCTGCTTCTTCGCCTTTCCGTCTCCCTTCACGTCTACGGTAATGCTCTGTATTTTTTCGGTAATATCATTGTCCGTCAGCTGTTCCACGATCTCCTTTGCCCGGTCAATCACCATATCCGGCACTCCGGCAAGTCTTGCCACCTGAATACCATAGCTCTTATCTGCGCCGCCCTTGATGATTTTCCTCAGGAATACAACATCATCGCCGCACTCCTTCACGGCAATGCAGTAATTATTCACATTGCTCATCTTGCCTTCCAGCTCGGTGAGTTCATGGTAATGGGTGGCGAACAAGGTCTTGGCCCCCAGCAGCTTTCTGTTGCTGATATGCTCAATTACCGCCCAGGCAATGCTGAGTCCGTCAAAAGTAGATGTCCCCCGCCCGATTTCGTCCAGGATCAGCAGACTGTCTGCCGTGGCGTTCCTTAAAATATTCGCCACTTCGTTCATCTCCACCATGAAGGTAGACTGACCGCTGGCCAGGTCGTCAGACGCTCCCACTCTGGTAAATATTCTGTCCACAATGCCTATATTGGCACTCTTTGCCGGCACAAAACAGCCGATCTGCGCCATGAGCACGATCAGCGCCGTCTGACGCATATAGGTGGATTTTCCGGCCATATTAGGCCCGGTAATCACACTGATACAATGGTTTCCATTGTCCAGATGGGTGTCATTGGCAATAAACAGATCATTATTAATCATCTGCTCCACCACCGGATGCCGCCCCTCCTTAATATCTATAACGCCTTTCTCGTTCAGCTTCGGTCGTACGTAACGATTCCGTTCGGCCACCAGGGACAAGGCGGTGTAGACATCCAGCCTTGCAATCCCCTTTGCCGTCCGCTGGATGCGCTCCAGTTCTCCCCCGATGGTTTCCCTGATCTGACAAAACAGATCGTATTCCAAGGCTGTCAGCTTATCCTCCGCATTCAGTATGGCATCCTCCAGCTCCTTCAGCCTGGGTGTGGTATACCGCTCCGCATTGGCCAGGGTTTGCTTGCGCACGTAATCCTCCGGCACCATATCCTTATAGGAATTCGTCACCTCAAAATAATAGCCGAACACCTTATTGTATTTGATACGCAGATTTTTGATGCCCGTGCGCTCTCTGTCCTGCTCTTCCAGCTCTGCCAGCCACTTTTTGCCGTCCCGTTTCGCTTCCCGCAGCCTGTCAACGGTCTCGTCAAAGCCATCCCGGATGATGCCGCCCTCCCTGACAGTGACAGGCGGTTCCTCCTCAATGGAATTCCGAATTAACTGATAAACATCCTCCAGGCCGTCAATATCTCCTTCGATCTCCCTAAGCGCTTCTTTTGAAAATCCCTGGAGCACCGTCTTGACGGCAGGCAGCATCTCAAGGGAATTGCGGAAGGCAATAAAATCCCTGGGGTTGGCCGTCTTATATGTAACCTTGCTCAAAAGCCGTTCCAGGTCATAGACCGGATTCAGATACTCCCTGATCTCGTCCCGGGATACACTGTCCTCATTCAGCTCCTCTATAGCATCCAGCCGTTTTTCCATTTCCTCCCTGTTGATCAGCGGCTGCTCCAGCATACTGCGCAGCAGCCTGCCGCCCATGGCAGTCTTAGTCTTGTCCAGCACCCAGAGCAGGGAGCCGCGCTTCTGCTTTTCCCGAAGAGTCTCCGTCAGCTCCAGATTGCGCCTGGTAGCGCTGTCCAGCAGCATATATTTGCTGGTAAGATATGCAACGATGTGGGTAAAATGCTCCAGTTCCGTCTTCTGTGTCTCCCGAAGGAACTGCAGCAGAGCTCCTGCCGCCAGAACGCCGATGGGAAAATCCTCTATTCCTAAACCCATGAGTGTTCCCACCTTGAAATGCCGCAGCAAAACCTGCCGGCAGCCCTCGTCATCAAACAGATGGGGTTCCAGGGCATTGATGGGGATATGGTATCTGTTCCGCAGCTCGTCCACGTCAAAGCCGCTGACAAGAAACGACTCGTTGCAGATGATTTCAGACGGCTCGTACTTCATGAGCTCATCCTTCAGCTTCCCCAGATCCTCTACCTCGGTAATATAATAATCCCCTGTGGTAACATCGGCCGCGGAAATACCGATTTTGGTAGGCGTATAGACAATGCACATCAGGAAATTATTCCTGGATTCCTCCAGCGACTGTACGTTCAGATTCGTACCGGGGGTGACCACCCTTGTAACCTCCCGTTTTACCAGGCCCTTAGCCAGCCGGGGATCCTCAACCTGCTCACAAATTGCCACCTTATACCCTCTGTTGACCAGCTTGGTCAGATAATTTTCCACCGCATGATAGGGGACGCCGCACATGGGCGCCCGCTCTTCCAGCCCGCAGGCCTTTCCCGTCAGGGTAAGCTCCAGCTCCTTTGACACTGTGAGCGCGTCGTCAAAAAACATTTCATAAAAGTCCCCCAGGCGGTAAAAAAGGATGCAGCCCGGATACTGCTTTTTCGTCTCCAGATATTGCTGCATCATAGGGGTAAGGTCTTCTACGGGGATCTGCTGCTCCGACATTGCGGTACACTCCTGTTCTCTAAACATAACGAAAGACTCTCCGCGAATCCATTCGCCGGTGAATCAACTCACCTGTTTTCGATCATTAAAAGGCAAATGCACAATCATTTGCGCATTTCCCCTATTTTACCACAAAATATTGATGTTGTAAATCGGTAACTGTTCCGCCAGCCGTTTCCCTACTCTTCTTCCTCCAAAACCGCGGCACCGAGAATCTGCAATACCTCTTCCTCATACTCCGCCAGCCAGTCATCTGCTCCTTCCGCTATAGCCACAAGGCTGCCGAAGGAAAGTTCCTGTTCCGGGAACGTAATAAAGCTGAAAGTGTCATCGCCGTCGTAGATCCCCATTCTGCCCTTGCGCCCGTCGTCAAAGGTAATGTCCTTCGTCTCAAGCCCGGTGCCGCACACACCAAAGGACTCATAATTATATAAGCCAACTCCGCCGCTGCAGCCTTCGGGGAAAAAGCAGATGCCGAATCTTCCCGTGTCGTCGCTGTATTCCTCCATCTTGCAATCCCAGCCTGCAGGAATCCTCATGGTGATCTTCAGGTTCTCCCGCTGACATGTTACTTCCCGCTCTTCCGATTTCCGACTGTCGTCTCTGCGTCTGTCGGTTTGCTGCTTTACCGGTTCCGGGCTGTTCCGCCTTAATTTCTTTACCAGATAAACAAATTCGTTCCTGTAATCGTCGCTGTCCGTGCCTGCAAGATCCAACAGAGATTCTATATTTTGGAAAGATGCCTCTCCCATATATTTACTGTTCCGTACCAGCAGGCCAAATTCCGCCACTGCCGCCGCAAAGTAATAATCCTCGTTGGGCTTCGCCTTATAGGCCTCCTCCGTTACGGCATACTCCTTTAAAATGCTTTCCTCTTCTTCCGGTTCCTTATAGCGGATCTTAAGCGAGGCCCACTCCCCGTTTTCCACCCCCTCCTTGATTTCCTGATACTTTAAGGTCGTCTCAGGGATTTCATAAGCCGAATCCGCAGGTATGATTTCATAAAGGGCTGTTACTGTATGGCCTGCACCAATCTCCCCTGCATCCTTTGTATCGTCTTCAAAGTCCTCCGTGGCCAACATCCTGTTCTCATATCCCAGAAGCCTGTAACCCTTGATATAAGCAGGATTAAATTCTATCTGCAGCTTTACGTCCTTTGCCACCGTGACAAGGGTAGCCCCCATCTCTTCCACCATCACCCGTCTGGCTTCTCCCCGGGAATCAATATAAGCATAATTGCCGTTTCCGTTATCCGCCAGAGCCTCCATCTTATTGTCCTTATAATTTCCGGTGCCGAACCCCAGCACGGACAGGAAAATTCCGGACTTCCGCTTTTCCTCTACCAGCTCCTTTAAATCGCTCTCCGAGGTAACGCCCACATTCAGATCCCCGTCCGTAGCCAGAATGATTCTGTTATTTCCGCCCTTAATAAAGAATTCCTCCGCCAGACGATATGCCGTCTCGATTCCGGCAGAACCGTTTGTATAACCATCGGCGACCAGATTATTGATAACCTCCACTATTTCCGCATGATTGCTTCCCTTTTCGCCCTGAAGCAATATCTGATCAGAACCGGCGTAGGTTACAATGGACACACTATCCTTCTCCGTAAGCTCATTCACCAGCATCGTAAAGGCCGATTGCAGCAGAGGCAGCTTATCCGCACTGTCCATAGACCCGGAAACATCCAGCAGAAAGACCAGATTCGACGCCGGAGCCTCGCTGAAATCGATCTTTTCCGTCTTTAAACCAATCTGCAGCAGCTTTGCGTCCTCATTCCAGGGGCAGTCGCCCATCACGGTGGTAACACCGAACGGCTCTCCAGCACCCGGAAGTCTGTAATCATAATTAAAATAATTCAGCAGCTCTTCAATTCTTACCGCACCTGCAGGAATCTCTTCCATAGAATAATTGTACTCAATCATCCGACGCAGATTCGTGTATGACGCCGTGTCCACGTCCGCCGAAAAAGTGGAGACAGGACTGTTTTTCACCGATTTGAAACCGAATTCTTCCAAAGCATGATACTCCTCGGTATCCCAGTCCTTTTCCTGCTTCTGATCCTCTGTTATGTCCCAGAACTCCTGGGGACAGCCAGCCCCATCCCCCTGCTCATAATAAGTTTCCTCATCCTCCATAGGGGCACTATTACCGACATCATCGTTCCGTAAACTGCCCTCTCCCTTACCGCCGCTTCCGTCGCTTCCGCATCCTGCAAGCATGGACACCAGCACCAGTGCCGCTACAAATATACTGTGCTTTTTTTTCATGTTTTTTCCTCCCTTTCCGCCGTCTTTGCGGCTGTTACCTTATAAGACGACAGGAAATGGAAAAAGTTTCTACAAAAGACTGTATTCTTCAAATAATTGCTTCCGATACTCCTCATCCTCCGAGGCAAGCCGCAGATCCTCCACCCGGTCCTGGGACAGCAGAATAGTATTTAAGGTTAATATGCAGGTATGCCCTTGATTTGTGCCCTGCTCCATGCCCTCCCGTATCAGCCTCTCAGATTCCGTTTCAAGAATTAACCGTCCACAGGCGCGTTTTGCGCCCGTTCTTCCAGCCCGTTTCCCGCCGCGCTGAAAAGTTTTGCGTCAATAACTCAATGATTAAGTTTGTTTCCACGCAATCTATCTATTCTTTTTTTACTACAGGTTTCCATGGTGGAGGGCATAGTAATGTTGTTTTTCCAATATCAGGCAAAACATCGTAAATAGAGCATCCCATTTTTTTCTCAAAATATTCCTTGTTTTGAAATGTAATATCCCACCCTTGAATGTATGTTTCCATAATTCCATATCTACGAGTTACATCCACAAATCTTTTTTCCAAAATAACAAATCCATAATCTGTTGCAAGTGCATCACATATCTGAATCAATCTATCATAATCATCTTCTTTACACTTTAATATATATTCTTTTATAGCTATTTCTTCTTCTGTGGTAGGAACATAATTAAATTCATCTTTCATAAGTGGATACGAATGAGTCATGCAGATTTTCGCCACTTCATCCCAGCCTTTTTCCAAAGAATACTTGTATCCTTCGTATACATGTTTAGGAATGTTTACAATGCCTACTCTTCGGCCTATATCATGTAATATTCCAACAATATAAGCTTTATTTTCATCAAGATCTGGCACTTTTTCTGCTATATTTCTTGCTGCTATACCTACATTTAGAGAATGACCAACCCATGGTCCGGGATTCATTTCTCCTGCTATGAGTAATTCTTTTTTTGCTTCTTCAAGAGTTGGCAGCATATCCGCAAAACCTCCTTCAATACCCGATGAGAACACAACAAGGCACTATTGCCCCGATGTTTCTCTTTTTTCTTTTCTGTTTCAGTTCAAACCAACACTTCCTGTCAGTAAACCGTTTCCACATTCACAATTTCATTATCCTCCACCTGAAACCTCCACACCGAATGCCCTGGCAGCCGGTGCTCCGTTAGATAGTACGCCTGATCAATCTCCGTAATATAATAGGGCGTACCACCGCCGATAAAATGACTGTAGACATCTTCGTAGTCGCCGTACCTCAGAGAAGATAAGTCCCTGGTGCGGATTATCGTGGCATACTCCTGGTTACCTGTTATGTCCGTAGAAATTGTAATATAGAAGAAATCCTGGATCCGGGTCAGTTGAATCATCCCCGCCATGGAATCGGGAACCGGATACGTCTCCAGAAGCTCAAAACTTTCCAGGTCGGCACGAAGAATAGATGAATTCCCCGATACAAAATAAATGTCGCCGCCGATAATGGTGAATGACCGCACGTAGATATGATCCAGAAGCTCTATCCGGCGGATCTCCGTCAGATACATGCGGGAATCCCCGGGGTCATGACGAAACAGATACATTTCGCCGCTCAGGGAGCTCCAGGCATAGAAAGTATCTGTCGGTGCGTCGTAGATAATATAATGGGGCCTGTTGCCGATATTGTCGAAGGTCTGTGTGTGAACAAAGCGATTATCCCTCTTCTCGAATACAAGGACACGATTCCTTTCGGTATCATCGATCAGATATACGGTTCCGTCACCTGCCAAAGTATGTCCCCTGTCAAGATCGTCCGTCATCACACTCCAGCCGGAAAGGGGATCCTGCAGATTATCATTGTAAATAACCTGATTATGATAGCAGTCCACGATAAAATAAGTATCATCTACCCTGATCAGATATGTGGGAACGCACAAATCAGTCCAGGAATTTATCTGCATCTCCACTTCTGAAGCCACATCCGTTTCATTCTTCTCCACAAGATCGGACGCACGGAGATATTCCGTAACCGGTCCCGGAAGGCAATCCCTGTCAGCTCCTTCCCCGCACCAAACTATGGCATCGGCTGCGCCTGATCTGTAGAAAAGATAGCCTCCGCCTGTCAGACATAACAATACAAGGAGAAAAACCGCCAGATATTTCCGCCTGCTTTCCCGGTGCTTTCGGTGTGCCTTTCTTCCCTTCATGCCGCAATCCTCATTTCCTTCCATTTCGCAGCTCCGGACTCCGTGCAGGAAGCTCTGTTTCTCCCGTCATCTTCCAAAGGGATTACAGGACAGTCCCCATGTAATAAAAACCCCTGCACTCGTCCAGAGACACCTGTACCAACTTTCCAACCAAGGACGCATCCCCTGGCACATGTACAATCATATTGTTGGATAGACGCCCCGTAACAAGAGCACCGTCGTCCCGGTTTACTTCCTCGATCAATGCCTCGCCCACACTGCCTTCATACCTGGCCGCCTGTTCCCTGGCCGTGTCCTGCACCACCTTTAACAGTCTCTCAAAGCCCTCCCTTACCTGCTCCTCCGACACCTGATCCTCCATGGCAGCCGCAGGGGTGCCTGTCCGTTTAGAATAGATAAAAGTAAAGGCATTGTCAAATTTTACAGTACGCACCACATCTATGGTCTCTTCCAGATCTGCCTTTGTCTCTCCCGGAAAGCCCACAATAATATCCGTCGTTAAGGCAATGTCCGGAATCTCCCTGCGGATTTTCAGGGCCAGATCCACATATTGCTCCTTTGTATAACGACGATTCATCCGCTGCAGTATCCCTGTGGAACCAGACTGCAGCGGCAGGTGCAGGTGCCTGCAGATTTTGTCCGATTCCTTCATTACCCGAATCAAATCGTCAGACAGATCCTTGGGATGAGAAGTCATGAAACGTATGCGCCGCAGGCCATCTATCTTCTCCACCTCCCGCAGGAGCTCCGCAAAGGTTATGGGATACTTCAGATTCCTGCCATAGGAATTCACATTCTGTCCCAGCAGCATGATCTCCACCACGCCGTCTGCCACCAGACCCCTGATCTCCCGGAAAATATCCTCCGGCTCTCTGCTGCGCTCTCTTCCCCTCACATAAGGCACAATACAGTAGCTGCAGAAATTATTACAGCCGAACATAATATTGATTCCGGACTTAAAAGGATACTTACGCTCCATGGGCAGATCCTCCACAATCCGGTCAGTATCTTCCCATATGTCCGTAATCATCCCTTCCGACTCAAAGGTGTTGTAAAGCAGCTCCGCAAATTTATAGATATTATGGGTTCCAAAAATCAAGTCTACAAAGGAATAGCTTGTTCTGATCTTCTCAATAACGGAAGACTCCTGCATCATACAGCCACAGAGGGCGATCTTCATCTGCCGGTTCCTGCGCTTTCTGCCCTTCAGCTCCCCCAGCCTGCCATAAACCCGCTGGTTGGCATTGTCCCTGACAGTACAGGTATTGAAAATGACGAAATCCGCTTCCTCCGAAGCCACCTCCCGGTAACCCACTTCTTTCAGAATCCCGGAAAGCTTCTCAGAATCTCTGGCATTCATCTGACAGCCGAAGGTGGTCACGCAGGCCGTGGGACGGCGTCCGTTTTCCTGTTCAAACATCCGGACCTTTTCCCGGCACTTCGCCATGAAATAGTACTGGCGGGCAGGTTCCACGTTAGGAGGCTTTGAAGTTATATCTATCTTATCTAATTTGATTTCATTATACATCTCTCTTGACTTTTTCCCTTTCTATCTTCCCATACCTTTCCGCCAGCTTTACCAGCAGCTCTGTCACGGCCTCCATGGACTGGACGCAGGCATACTCGAAGCGGCTGTGGCAATTTCCGCCGCCGGTGCAAAGATTGGGACAGGGAAGTCCCATAAAGGAAAGCCTTGCCCCGTCTGTGCCGCCCCTGATCGGAGTAACAACAGGCTCCACCCCAAGCTCCCGCAGCGCATCCTTTGCGTTCTCCACAAGGTGCCCGTAAGGCTTTAAGACCTCCTTCATATTGTAATAAGAATCCTGTACCTCCGCCGTGACGGTACCTTCTCCGTATTTCCGGTTCAGGAAATCGGCACAGGCCAGGAACAATGCCTTTTTCTCCTCAAACAACCCTCTGTCATGATCCCTGATAATATAGTCCGCCACCGTCTCCTCCACATTGCCATGGATGCCGTCCAGGTGGAAAAAGCCTTCATATCCACAGGTGTACATGGGATTCTGAAATACCGGCAGCAAACTGATGAATTCCTGGGCAATGAGTATGGAATTTACCATTTTCCCCTTTGCGCTGCCTGGATGAACACTGCGCCCATGAACCGTAATCCTGCCTGAAGCAGCATTAAACGTCTCATCCTCCAGCTCTCCCAGCTCCCCACCGTCAACGGTATAGGCAAAATCCGCCCCGAACAGCTTTACATCAAAGTGATCCGCCCCCGCACCGATCTCTTCATCGGGAGTAAAGCCCAAACGAATTCTGCCATGACGAATCTCCGGATGCGTCAGAAGGTATTCCGCGGCAGCCATGATCTCAGCCACCCCCGCCTTGTCGTCAGCCCCCAGAAGAGTGGTGCCGTCGGTGACGATCAGATCCTTTCCCTTAAGCCTTCTCACCTCCGGAAATTCCTGCGCCCGGAAAACAATGTTCTTCTCCCGGTTCAGCACAATGTCCCCCCCGTCGTAATGCTCTACAATACGAGGCTTAACACCCGTGCCGCTCACCGCCGGCGAGGTGTCCATATGGGCGATAAAGCCCAGCACTGCTGCATCCTCACAGCCTTCCGCTGCCGGGACGGAGGCATAAACATAGCAATGCTCCTTATCATACGTAATCTCTGCCGCTCCCATAGCCTCTAATTCCGAAACCAGCATCCTCGCCAACTCATGCTGCTTTTCCGTGCTGGGGGTGGTGGATGAGGTTTCGTCGGATGCGGTATCCACCTTTACATAACGCAAAAAATTCTCTATTGTGCTTGACATGATACTGCTACTCCTTTTTATTTTATCAGGCGCATAACGTGAACAGGTGCAAAAAAACAAATGCCGTTTGCGCCGCTTGTTTTTCTGCACCTATCATATCATATCCCGATTTCTACCACAATTCCTTTTTTCGGAATCGAAGCATCCTGCCAGAATTCCGTACAGCTGCATTCTTTCGGATTCTGTTTTCCTTCCGCACCATATCCTTCCCCCGAGCTTCGCCGGCTTTCCGAACACGGTCGTCCTCCCGGATCTCCCGACAGATCCTCCCGGACAATGCCAGCACACAAATCAGATTCGGCACTGCCATAAGTCCGTTGCAGATGTCCGACAGGTCCCAGACAGTCTGCAGGGGGCACATGCAGCCCGCAAAAGCCACCAGCCCGTATATGAAACGATACAGCAGGTTGTACTTCGTCCTGCCCCCCATCAGGAATTCAAAGGCCCGCTCCCCCTGATAAGCCCAGCCTACGATGGTGGCAAAAGCAAAGAGCACAATGCAGACCCCCATGAATTTCTCCCCGAAATCTCCCAATACCGTACGAAAAGCTGCCAGAGTCAGAGCCGCCCCTGTCAGCGGAGCTTCACCCTCCGCTCCGCCCAGAACCCCGGACGCCGCCAGTGCCAGGCCTGTAGCGGTACAGATCACCACCGTATCCAGAAATACTCCTGTCATGCTGATATATCCCTGCCTGATGTAATCATCCGTATCCGCCGCGGCAGCCGAAATGCCTGCCGCTCCCAGGCCTGCCTCATTGGAGAAGATTCCTCTGGAGACGCCCCAGCGCAGGGACTGGAACACCGTGGCCGTCACATGGCCAAACAGCCCTCCCGACACCGCCTCCGGACAAAAGGCCGCTGTCAGGATACCGCCCATAGCTATGGGAAGATTCCTCCAGTGAAACAGAATCACCGTCAGTGTCCCGGCCATATACAGGATTCCCATAAAAGGGACCACGACCTGCGTCACCTTGCCGATTACCCCGATTCCCCCCAGCACCACCAGCACCGTAAGTACCGTCACTACCAGACCTGTCTTTGCCTTCGGCACGGCAAACGTCACCACAAGCGCGTCGGCAATGGAATTAGACTGTGTCATATTTCCCATGCCGAAGGAAGCCAGCACGGCAAACGCGGCAAAGCAGACCGCCAGAATATGCCCTGCTTTTTTATACGGAAAAGCGCGTTCCATAACATACATGGGGCCGCCCGCCGTCTGCCCCTTTTGATTCTTTCCTCTGTATTTCACCGACAGGGAGCTTTCCGCCAGCTTTGTGGCCAGCCCGACGATACTTGCCGCCACCATCCAGAACAACGCTCCCGGACCGCCCAAAGCCATGGCTGTAGCTACGCCGATTATATTACCGGTGCCTATGGTAGCCGCCAGCTCCGTGGTCAAAGAGGAAAAAGGAGAAACTACCCCCTTCCCCCCTTCTTCCCCTTTGACATTCTTATTGCCCTTTTCCATCCCCAGGGCACAGCGCAGTGCGTATTTCAGATTATGTACAGGCAGGAAGTCAAGTCGCAACATCAGATAAACTCCCGTTCCCAGCAGCAACACCAGCAGCCATGGCCCCCAGACCAGTTCGTCTGCCTTTTCTATCCATTTGGACATAATAATACCCCTGTAGTTTTTCGTATCAGCTCTATTCGGCCGAACTTTTATTAAAATATATCCCTACAGGGGTAAAACTATGCCTGATTCAATTCTCCGTAAAGCCCGAAATTCTCTCATAGATCTCGGGGAATCCAACGGTCATATTGACAAAACTGGTTCCCCAATTTGAAAGGGACCGGAACTCTCCGTCCTGACGAATATGGAAATCCAGGTTGTATTCACCTTTTTCCCCATAGGGAAAGTAAAAATTCAGTTCGTCCTCTTTTATCTGCCATCCCAGATGATTCATATAGTCTGCAATCTCATTATAATTATACCGTTTATTTGCAGGCAGGAACTTCTGCTCGTACATGAATCCTTCGATTTGCATTTGCACTTCCACGACTTCCAGCGCATCCTCCACCTCCATATGAGTAGTGCTCTGAAAATTCAGCCCGTTCTCTTCCATCCATTTCACCTTTTCCCCTAACTCCAGTCCTCCGTATTCCTCACCCAGGTTGACATATAAATACCAGATGAAATCACCCGCAAAATCGAATATGTCCAGCATTTTTCCCCGATAATATATGTCCTCGTCTTTCATGTCCTGAAACAGACTGTCAAAATTCGTCCTGATCGCATACAGATCACCGGTCTCGCCATCCACCAAAAGCTTCACCAGCGTCTTATCCTCCTGCCCAAGCTCAATGTACCACAGGATGAAGTTCACGCCCTCCGAGAAATCTTCATCGTAGATCACACAGCGCTTCCACCTGACCAGGCTGTAAGCATACATCTCTTCCGTTGGCAGCAGACCCAGACCATATGCCAGCAGCTCATCCGCCTTGGATCTACTGTACCAGTCGGATTCCAGCCACTCGGTAACCTCCTGATCCTGCTCCATATCCTGCTCCGTTTCATAATACTGTTTCCCCAGCTGAATTCCCTCCGCAAAGTGCTCAAGACGCCGGTACAGATTCCTCTCATACCCGGTGTTGAAGGAAGTCACATCCAGCTTCTCCTGATTTACTGCCACAATCTCCCGGCACCGAATGCCGTCCTGTATGCCAAATGCCACACCGGGCCCCAGAAATGCAGCCGTTATCAGCAGAACCAACACCAGAATACCGAGAATATACATGAATACCCAATTGTTATTCTTCCGCATCTCTATTCCCGCCCCGCTTTCGTATGTGTCGAACCCTTTCCCTGCTTCTTTCGCCTGGCCACCGGTGTCTCCATGGGGAATATCACCTTCATCACGGTTCCCTCGCCCAGACGGCTGTCGATATGCAGCGTCCCACCGTGAAGCTTGATGATCTTGTGGCAGAGAGCCATGCCGATGCCTGCACCGCCCTCCTTGCGGGAGCGGGACTTATCCACCATATAAAAAGCTTCTGTTATACGTCCGATCTCCTCCCTGGGTATCCCTCTTCCGTTGTCAACTACTTTGACTTCATAGGCTCCCGGCATCGCTGTACCCTTCAGCAGAATAAATCCCTGTTCACCCTTGTCCATGGCCTTGGCGGCATTATCCAGCAGATTATAAAATAAGGACAGCAGCAACTCCTCGTCGCCTAAAAGCATCCCTTTATCCATCTCCACCTTACCGTTGATCTTCTTTTGCTCCCAGATAGGTCGCACCGTGGCACGGATATTATCCTCCAGCTTCTTGGTTTGTACCGGCCTGCATACAAGAGGATTCTTGTCCATGCTCACCAGATCAAGGAGCTTGAGGGAAAGACTCTCCAGCCTTCTGCCCTGATTATAGATGTAATAGGTGCTCTCGGCCTGCTCCTCGGGGCTCAGCTTCATGGTATTCATCATATCTGCGTAGCCGATGATGGAGGTCAGGGGCGTCTTCAGCTCATGGGCAAAGGCAGCAGTAAAGTCCTCCTGCTGTTTGGCTTCCAAAATTTTTTCCTCCATCTGTTCTACCAGTTTGTCTGCCATACGATTAAAGCTTCGGGCCAGCTGTCCGATCTCATCATTGCTCCGGTTATTGCTCCGAAGCTCGAAATTTCCGTCCGCAATACGCTTTGCCATTCGCCCCAGGCTGCTGATAGGCCTTGTAATATATCTTGACAACAAAAAGATACATGCCCCCCCCAATGCCAAAAGCACGCTTAAAGAGATGCGGTACTGTGTGACCATGTCCCGCCTGTTCCGGAAGGTCTCCGTCAGTTCACGGCACATTCCCAGGAACAATGGCGTCTCCGTCTCCGGTACTTTCGCCACGCTTAATAAAAAAAAGCCCTCCTCCGTGCGGCTGACTTTATAATACGAACCGTTCCATCCTTCCAGGCCCTTTCTAAGGGTCTCCACTTCACTCTGCAGCCCCTTTTCCTCTATGAACGTCCAGCCCCGCAGCCAATCCTCACCATAAATGGCAAAACAATGGCTCCCGTCCCGCTCCACACCGTCCAGAATACTGTTCAGAGTACGGTCTATGGCATACTCCTCCCCGTATTCCTCCACAGACGTATAGCCCATCTCAAACAGCACACGAAACATCCTGCTCTCGCTGTTTCCTCTCAGAATCTCCCTGTCCAGAAGAGCGGAGAAATTTGAGGAAAGTATCCATATGCCGAATACAGTAAAAATCACGGTCAATAATGCAGTTGTCGCTAAAAATAGTTTATTGGAAAATCTCAACCCACATCTCCATACAGGACCTACTCGTCCCTGCCGCTTTCCAGGCGGTAACCGACCTTATAAACCGCCACAATCTCCTTATCCCAGCCAAGCTTTTTTTTCAACCGCTGGATATGCAGATCCACCGTTCTGCTCTGCCCCATGTAATCGCCTCCCCAGACACTCTCATACATGGTCTCCCGATAGAGCGCGATATTCTGATTCCTGGACAGCAGGAGCAACAGGTCAAACTCCTTCATTGTCAGCGCAATTTCTTCTCCGTTCCGGGTGACGGACCTGGATGCGGTATCAATGACTACATCGTGGACTGCCAACACCGTCTCCTCCTTGTGGTAACGCCTCAATACCGCCTCCACTCTGGCCAGCAGCTCCACAATCTCAAAGGGCTTGGTCAGATAGTCGTCCGCTCCCATTTTCAGTCCCTTAACTTTGTTGTCGGTAGTTCCCAGAGCAGTCAGGAAAATGACCGGCAGCTCCAGTGCTCTGGCATATTCCATCAACTCGTATCCGTTGATTCCCGGCAGCATGATGTCCAGCAGCACCAGATCAAAGTGCCCGCTGTCCATCAAATCGGCGGCTTTCTCTCCATCCGGCGCCCAGACACATTCATATCCTGCCCTGCACAGGTTCATTCTTATCAGCCTTGCGATAGGCTCTTCGTCTTCCGCAATTAAAATTTTTATCATGACAATACACCCCTTTGTACTTCTAAAACCGGCCTTCTCTTTTGAAGACACATAATCTCATGATACATCTATCCTGCATCAGACTTGTATCGGAATTGTATCTGTGATTTGCTCTGCCTGTATACATACATCTTTTTTCGATTTACCTTAGAAATACTGTAACACGTTGCCGCAATCCGGTCAATTAAGTTTTATTTTTTTCGTTTCGGTACCCTTCGGACTTTTTCTTAAAGTTAATGGATTCCATATAAAATCAGAAAACCATTTTTGATAAAATGGTTTTCTGATTTTAGCCATATTTAAAGTGCTGCATTTTATCCAACGTCCTGCTGACATGGTATTCCGTACTTTACTCTACATCCAGCCATTTACTCCCCTCTTTTGGCACCCAAATTGCAAAAGTCACGGTACCGTCCTCATTTAAGGTATACATATTCAGCAGTACTTCTTCCATCCCGCCTGTGCCCACATCAGGCGCTATAAATACGGTTATCTCACCGCCCCGGAAAAACCAGTCGGCCTTAAAGCCTTGTTCAGTATCGTTACCGGATATAACCTTGTCAAAGGAAACCCAGCCCTCCCTGTCCGGTTCCTTTGTCTGCACGGTTTGCTCCAGCCTGACACAATACTGTTCTATGTTGTCCGGCGTAATCTGCTCCGCCCATTCTGCGGCTTCTTTATAGGCCTCCCGGCTCTCCGGCGGAATCATGCTGTAGGGATCCTCTTCATCGCTGTGGGAGGTTTCCTTCGATTCCTGTTCCTTCTTTTCCAATTTTTCCAAAAAGCTCCCTGCTTTTTCGGGATCTGCCTTTGAAGGATCAATCTGCAGCTCAAACAACGCATTCAATCCCTCATACCCGTCATTTCTTACTATCGTTCCTTCCGACTCCTTCCATTCGTAAAGACCCTTTTTATAAAAAGTCGTATCCGTTACGCATACATACAGGTTCTGATCTGCAAAATACTCTATGTTATCGCATTCCGTCAGACGATAAAGCACACCGTCCTCCACATACTGCCCGTAATTTCCGGCCCATTCCAGCACATTATTATCCTTTGGATTCAGACTCCCCACCAGCGGCGACATAAAGAAGTCTTCGTTTTCATCGTCCACGGGGCTGCCATCTTCCCTGCTGACAGCCACGGCAAGGTAAGTTCTGTCACTGTGGATCGCTTCTCCCACCATCCGCGGATATTCGGATAAATTCTCCCCGGAAACCATGCCCAGCAGAACTACCTTATATCCCCCAAAACTCTGAGACTCTACCTGCACAGCCTGTTCCGCAAAAATCTGATCCAGCCTCTCTTCCCCCAGTTCTTCTGCCACCTGAGAGGCGCTTCTATACTGCCATGCGGCAAAAGCAGTCATGGAAGCTGCAGCTGCCAATGCTGCTGCGACGGCAGCAACCGTACCTTTCTTCTTAAACCTCCGGTTTTTCATACTTCTTTCCTCCTTTACCTGATTCAGTATTTCCCGGTTCAATTCCTCCCCGGGTTCTTCCATTGGAGTAAGGGCACGCTTCAAAAGTTCATCCAGATTATTAATCATTTTAAAACCTCCAGCTTCTTTTTTAGGATCCTTCTCGCCTGATGCAGCCGGCTTTTCACGGTTCCCTCCGGTATTCCCGCAGTCCTGGCAATCTCTGCCAAGGAAAAATCCTCCATATAGTACAGCAGCACAACAGTTTTTAATCTCTCCGGCAGAGTATCCACTGCCTTCCGAATCATCCGGTTCTGCTCTTCCTTAAGCATTTGCTCTTCTGCGGAAGGTCGTTGATCTCTCAGGTATGCCTCTCCCTCTTCTGTCTCTGCCGCCTGAACCTCCGCAATACGTTTCCTCCAGGCATATTTTCGCCTTTTGTTTTTCCAGATACGTATCGCCACTGACAGGCAGAAAGCTTTCACGTTCCCGGCAGCGTCAATGGTATCCAGCAGCTCTACTGCTTTCAACCAGGTATCCTGATACAGTTCTTCTCCTTCCTGTACACTACCGGTCGCATACCTGCAGAAGGAATAAATATCCCTGCCATACATACTAATACATTTTTCCAAATCCTGCTTTGTCATACCGCTCCATTCCCAAGATGTATTGCAACGTTGCATTCTTATGAAGGAGTTATGCCCTTCACCTGTACATTGTAACACAATTATGAAAGGTTCATTTTTTTTAGAAAAAAGCTGTCGAACACTTTCTGCCTGAAAACATATGATAATACTAACCGAAAAGGAAACTGAAAGGATACAAAATGCAGGATCATAAATGTGATAATGAAATCAATGAATTCCCCATTGCCATGGCATATGTCCCCTGGCAGAAATTCAGCAGATTATTTGACGATCTGGAAAAAGCATACTGTACCGGAACTATATTCCCCGACCTGGATAAGCCTTTCACAGGAAGGAGATGCGTATAATGGGACGGAAGGAACAACTTTTAAAAGACATTGGTATTGTAAGTTTCGTGGTGACAGAGCTTGTCCTCTACCTTGATACACACCCCACAGACCGAAACGCCATGGAATACTTTAATCACTACAACAATATACGGAAACAAATGACGAAAGAATTCTCCACAAATTACTATCCTTTAACCCTTGATATGACAGAGTGCGGCAAAGACTGGAAATGGGGCGCGGCGCCTATGCCCTGGGAAGGAGCGTGTGTATAAATGTGGAATTATGAAAAGAGACTTGAATTTCCCGTAAATATCAAGAATCCTAATGCAAAGCTTGCTCAAGTGATCATCTCCCAGTTTGGCGGACCCGACGGGGAATTGAGTGCCAGTATGCGCTACATCTCCCAGCGCTACTCCATGCCCTACAGGGAAGTTGCAGGACTTCTCACCGACATCGGTACGGAGGAACTTGCTCATATGGAAATGGTCAGCGCCATTGTGCACCAGCTGACCCGCAACCTCTCCATGGAAGAGATCGAAAAAAGCGGCTTTGCCACTTACTATGTAGATCACACCATCGGTGTATGGCCCACTGCTGCGGCGGGAATCCCCTTTAACGCGTGTGAATTTCAGGTAAAGGGTGACCCTGTCACCGATCTGACGGAAGATCTGGCCGCGGAGCAGAAAGCCCGCTCCACTTATGAAAATATTCTTCGCCTGATCGACGACCCCGACGTGTGCGAGCCCATTAAGTTCCTGCGTATGCGTGAAATCGTGCATTTCCAGCGTTTCGGCGAAGCCCTGCGCATGGTTCAGGATCGACTGGACTCCAGGAACTTCTACGCCTTCAATCCCGCCTTTGATAAGTGTGAGGATTGCTGCGGAAATTAATAGCATCATTTTGAAAGGGGCCGTGAAAGGCCCCTTTGCGCTCCTTTGGGGACGATGTTTCCCCGTTCAAAAATCTCTTACTTATCAGTGCAGCTTATCTCTTTACCCTGGAGTACAGACACTATGTAAGCTTCCTTCTCATGCCAAAATCCCTGTTCCCCCATTATGTATCTCCCCCATACCCCTAAACCGGTACAGCGTCTCTGCCAGCACTCTGCAGGAAGGCCCGGCTTTTCTTCGGGCGGTTCTTCCCGTCCGGCAGCATGACAAACCGTTACATCTATAATATCTTGCTACACCGAAATCCAGGGCAGGTCAAGAGAAATTCAGGTCAGGCAATCTTCCCTTCTTTTAAGGCAAACACCTCGTCGTATTCTTCCGGTTTTTGCAAATGGTGAGTGATGGTAAGCAGCGTTAGCTTTTCCAGTTTTAAAAGCTCACTCTCAATTTCCACGGCAGTCTGCTCGTCCAGTGCGGACGTACCCTCGTCAAGAATCAGAAATTCCGTGTTTCGAAGCAATGCTCTGGCGATTGCGATCCGCTGTTTCTGACCGCCGGAAAGCCTCTCTCCACGCTCTCCCACCTGATAGGAAACTCCCTCCGAAAAGGTGTCCGTAAATTTGCTCACACCGCTGGCCTTGAGCGCCCATGCAAACTTCTCCTCAGGAAACTCTTCAAACAGGCAGATATTATTGCGTATGGTGTCGTCAAAAAGGAATACATCCTGGTGAATACACGCCACCACCTGATACAACTTGTCCCGATTTAAATCTTTCAGTTCCGTCCCGTCATAATAAATTCCGCCCTCATAGCCCGGATAATCCCCCAGCAAAAGGTGAATCAGCGTACTCTTACCGCTGCCGCTTTCACCCGTCAGGGCATATTTCCCGCCCCGGCGCAGATTCAGCGACAGTCGATTTAACACGGAAGCTTTCCCGTCATATCCAAAACCAAGATCTTTCACCTCCACGCGATTCCGGAAGGAGGGCTCTTTGTCCCCCTGCTCCTCCCCACACACATAGTCCGCAAATCCATTTACCCTGTCAACGACCGGTTTGACGCCCTTGAGCATCGGTGCCAAAATCAGAGTGGTGGAAAGACCCGAACAGAATGAGCCATTGAGCCCCGTAAATACCACCAGTGCGCCAATCGTCATCTGCCCCGTAAATACCATCCAGCAGGAAAGTACAAGAATCCCTGTCTGGGCAAGAATACTTAACAGCTGTGCAAGACTGTCGGTAAACGAATTAAGCCCTTCTGTGTGGCACTCGCAGTCCCGCAGCGCCTTGCTGCACTCTCTGAACCGGCTTCTGATCTGCCGGCTGATCCCGAATGTCCTGATTGTCTCAAAGCCGCCGAAGCATTCCGAAAGCATAGCTGTCAGGGCCGCCAACTGCTTGGAACGCCGTTCCTGCCATCTTGCGCTCACTCTGCCCAGAGTCCACGGCACTATCGTCATCACAAGTGCACTGAAAATGGCACATACTGTCACCAGCGGCTGACAATAAAGCATCAGTGCCGCTGTAAAAATCATCTGCGATACCATTACTACTCCCGAAAATAATATGTTGTACCGTCCCTGGATCGTAGTCATATCATTGGTCAGGGCGGAAATATAATCTGCCGAATGGTTCTTTTCAAAATCCCTGTGATTCCTGCGAAGAATGCCGTCAAATGTCAAAATCCTGACGTCGTTGATCAGCGATACTCTGAAAACATCCCTGCAAACGCAAGCGACAACATAGACCGCCGCGTAAAAACAGGCCATCCCCAATGCCAGTGGAATATAGCGACGTACCCCCGCCAAATCCTGTGCCATCACCGCATCAATCAGACGCTGTTTTATTATACTGATGACACCTGCCATTGCCGTGAAAGCGATCAGGAGCGCCGTCACTCCCATAAATTGTCCAAAGCGGGCCTTTGTATATCTGTACATGTTATTCTTCTCCTTTTTCCCCTGTCCATGGCATCTTAATTTCTTAAAAGCGATTTCTTCCTTCTGAAACTGGAAACAACAGGGCCTTTAGATTGAAACATCATCTGTGAGGCATAGAGAAACGGCACAAGCCTTCCACAGTCATTGATGTTGTATACTTTCATGTCCCCATTCTCCGTTTCCAGCTCCAACTCCTGAACGAGCTCCAACTGCGCGAATTCCGACAGAAGCGCACGGGTTTCCTCTCCGTCTATCCCAAGACGCTTTACAATGACGTCCGATGTACAGTGCTTAGGCGGCCGCTGATATAAAAGCTTCAGTAACTCCAGTGCATGGGGCCTGGAAAGTGTCAGAAACAGCCTGCGGTACTCGTCATCCCGGGCAAAGGCCGCAGCATACCCCTGTTCCGGCTCCGGAAATATCCATACAAACGGCATATCCTCCGACATATCGCTTGCCATAATCCCCCTGTCTGAAACCAAACGAAATTGAAACCCACCCGAAATATCAATACTGTCGGCAAGCTGATCCTCGAAATTGATGCAAAACGATTTCATCACCTTACACATGAGACGGTTAATTTCATCCAGGCGTTTTGCTTCCGGCAGCGACGCCAGATAACGGGGCAGCGCCTCGTCCATATTCTCCTGCGTAATTTCTTCCCTCCCGAACAATGCATCGATACTGACTCCCAGCCTGTCCGCTATGGCAGGCAAGAGTGATATGTCCGGCGTACCGCCGGTCTCCCATTGCGAAACTGCCGAGCTGCTGACTCCCAGCGCCTCCCCAAGATCCTTTTGGGTCAGCCCTGACAACTTTCTGAATTTCTGTATTTGTTCTCCAATCATCAAACGATTCATGTTGTGCCTCCTTTAAGCGATACTTATATTATATGCCAAGTATTGCTTTATTTAAAGCGGTACGCTCTTATGAAATATTAAGCATTGCTTTATTTTGCCACCAAAAATGCAAAAACAAAAAATCCCCTGCCTTTCTATTCGTAGAAGCAAGGGATTTTCTTTCATTTTGCAAGTTCTCCTGCGTTTTCTGCTTTTTCCGCTAATATTTCTTTCGTTTCCCACCTGCTGCACAGCCGTCTTACGGATACTTCACGCCCCAGACGCTTTCGTTGCTGCCAACGGCGCTGAAGGTCATAACCTGGGTTCCTGCCTCATCGTTCATCTGACAGAACACACCGCTGCAGCTCTTGTCCCCGTAGGTGATACTCATAAAGCAGCTGCCGGCCTTTACTTCCCAGCTGCCCTGGATGCCGTCTCCCCGCACCGTGCCGTCTTCTTCCAGATAAAGGATAAAGGGGCGCGCGATGTCACCGTTAATGCCGGTTCCCTGGTTGATCACGTAATATTTCCCTGTCAGCTCCGCCGTCTCATATCCGTCTGCACTGACCGTCTCTCCATCCGTTGCATAAGGCAGCATACACGGCCAGCCCTCCTCGTTTACCACAAACTGGTGTACCCTCGGCTCATGATACTCGGAATTCATATCAAATCGGGTATGGTTCACAATATACTTTTTTCCGTCATCGTCTATAAACGCAGAGTTATGCCCCGTAGCCATATATGCCATTGGCAAACTTGGAAGGTAATAGTTGCCGGACAGCTTTAAGCCATAGGAATTCTGCTTCATGTTCCCGGTATCCAGCGGATATTTCCCGTTCATATCCACGTAATCGCCGTCAATAGTCTCGGATCGGAACACCCGGATCTGATAACCGCCGGTTCTAGTAAGGCCGCCGTAGGACACAAAAAGATAATAGTAACCGCTTCCCTCGTCGTACAATATATACGGAGCCTCTATGGAAGTGTGAAGGCCGCCCATCAGGCGTTTTCCAAAATAGGGATCCACTCTCCCGGCCTCGTCCGCCTCCGGATGAATGACCTCCCCCGTCTCAGGGTCAAGCTCCAGAAGAAACATACCCCCGGACCAGGAACCATATACCATCCACAGCCGCCCGTCCTCATCATAAAGTACTGTCGGATCAATGGCATTGGGATAGCGGTCAAAATTGTACTCCCCATCCGCCTTGATGTACCGTGTCTTAGCCTCTTCCCTGTCCACAAACTCCGTCACATTGGTAGCGCCCAGAGAACCTTCCGTAAACCCGGAACAGATTAAGGCTCCCTTCCACTCATAGGGTCCTTCAATCGTTTCACTGGTGGCGTAGCATAGATTGGAAGCGTTCCAGGTGGATGTAGTACAAAAGTACAGATAATAAAGCCCTGCCGCTTCATTATATATTATATCCGGAGCCCACACATGAAAACCACCGTCGTCCGTGGGAATCAAACTGGTCTTACTCCCCGCATAGGCAAAGGCATTACTGTTTTCCAGCAGTCCCCGATAGACGGGATTGCTGTTCTGGTATCCGTCACCCAAAGACGTCCAATGACGCAGATCCTCGGAAACTGCCGTGGACATATGGGACCCGAATATATAATATTTTCCGTCCGCCTGAAAGACGGAAGGATCATGTACACTCACTCCGGCCTCGATCTTAGCCTTTGCAATCCCTTCATAGTCTACCTTGTAATCTGCCTCATCCTTTGTCATAGCCTCTCCATTTTCCTTCGAATCCTGCGAACCGCTTTCTCCCCCGTTTTCGCCTTCCGTCCGGTTACCTGCCTGGGTTTCTTCCCCACTGCCTTTCTGATCCCTGTCTCCGCTTTCTGCCTGGTCCGCATCTTCTCCGCTTTCTGTCCGGGATCCGTTTCCGCTCCCTTCCTCGCCTGCTGACAGCGATTCCTCCACGCCCCCGTCGCCGCAGGCCGTCATGCAGAGCGCTACAGCCACGCCAAGCAAACATGCGAGTATCCTCTTTTTCTTCACACTGTTGTCCTCCATTTCCCGGCTATAAAAGAACTTCTTTTTGCGCATAACCTGTTTCCCGGACATATACTGTCACAGAAACGTAACATTCAATTAACGTGCTGTTACCAAAAACAATTCCCCATACCCATGAGGATGCTGTTTCATTTCCTGTATAAATGGTCCGGCAGCAATGCGGATTTCCTACCTTGCTTCTCCCATGAAGAACAGCGCGATGGTCCCGGGTCCTGAATGCGCGCCGATGACGGGGCCCACATTATTGATCAGAAAATGCTCCATGCCAAAACGCTTTCTGATCTGCTCTCTGACGTACTCCGCATCCTCCAGAGCATCCCCATGGCTGATAAAAACGTAATCGTCCTTATTTTCCTGCATCCAAGATCCCATTTTCTCTTCCATGTAATCCACCAGGGAATCCAGGGACTTCCTTCTCCCCCGGACTTTACCGATAAGAATCAGATGGCCGTCATTGTCTACATGCAGCTTGGGTTTTATGGAAATCAGAGTTCCCAGAATGGCGGCCGTCTTACTGACCCGCCCTCCCCTGTGGAGGTGAAACAAATCATCCACCGTGAAAGCATGCACCAAATTCAGCTTATGAGCCTCCAGCCACTCCGCAGTTTCTTCCAGGCTTTTATCCCGGTCCCGCATCCCGATAGCCTTATGAACCAGCAGGCCCTCTCCCAAAGACGCCGCCAGGCTGTCAATCACCACAATTTTTACATCAGGCTGCTCCTGCATAATTTCGTCCGCAGCAATCTTCCCGCTGTTACAGGTGCCGCTTAAGCCGGAGGAAAAGGCAATATACAGAATCTCCTTGTTCTCCCTGATACACTCCTCGAAAAAGGTTCTGGCCTCCTGCGGATTCACCTGAGAAGTGGTAGGCATTTTGCCGTTCCTCATCATCCCATAAAAGTCCTTGTAGTCCAGCTCCTTTTCCCCTCCGTATACCTCGCCGTCCAATATATAGCTCAAGGAAATAAAGTCCACATCATGCTCCTTCAGATATTCCCGGGGCAGATCCGCCATATTATCTGTTACAAGCTTGAACATAAACACCTCCATGGTATCTCTGATAGTTCTTCATACCACATTATATCACCCCGGGATACCATTTGGCAACTGACATTCCAACAATCAATTCAAAACGATACTGTTATGGAATACAGCGGGTACAGGGAAAGCCACTGCATAAAATCAAAGCCCAGCACCGTCAGAATAACCGGCACGCACAGAACCAGAAAGCCAAGGAATATGGCCTGGGCATGATTCCGGCACAGGCCGGAAAAGAACAGTACTGCGAAAGCCAGGACCGCACCGCAAAATATCTGCGCAAGCAGCTTTACCAGGATCAGAACAATTGCCGGTATCTGCAGAGGCCAGCCCCGGTAAAGCGGAATATTTCCTGCGCCGATAAACAGTCCGCGAATGGGAAATACCGCGGAAACACTGATAAACCTGCAGACAAGCGGCAGGGTCAGGAAAATTGCGGCAGACAGAAGGCAGACTCCCATCTTTCGCGCCAAAATACCGCGCTTCCCTTTTGCAGTTGCATACAAAATAGCCCACGCCCCGCTCTGGTACTCCATGGAAATCACATGGCTGAACGCAAGAACGATACCCAAAGTCACTAACAGAAAAACATTCCGCCCGCCCTCTCCCCTGACGCCAAGCAAATACAGGTATCCTGTATCATAGATATAATCCCCTCCGTGTTCACTGACAAATTGATGCTGCTGCTTCACTCTCTGAAAAGCCGGATAAAAAGCAGTAACACTCTGCCATTTGCTTTTGATGGTTCTGCCCGTCTCCTCGTCCAGCTCACCGGAAGCCACCGCTTCCTCGATCCTGTCGATTTCTGCAAAGGCCTCCTGGTATCTTGCCGTCTCGGCGGCAATCAGCGCGTTTTTTTCGTCTGTCTGCTTTCCCTCCAGCCGCAGCATAATGTCCTGATAGTACTGCTCCTGCACAGACGGGGTGTAAGTGTGAGTAAACTCATAATAACCGATCAAACCACTGAACGCCAGCAAAATGACAAGCGCGTGGTTGGTAATCAGAATTTTATAGCCTTCATGCCGGAGCAGGCAGGAATGAGGGTGATAGCAAAACGGTCGGCGTTTCAGCCCCTGGGAAATGTGAAGCCGTCTACCCCTGCGATAGAAGATAAAGCTGAAAGCAATGCCGCCAAAGACTGCCAGAACTGCTCCGATCCAGGACAGGGAGGCCCGGGAAAAGGGATGTCCCCACAGATTCAGATTACAGTAAGCGCCATACAGTTTTTCGCATCTCAAAGCACCGTACAGATTGACAGATTTGAGCGGGCTCCAGCCGGAGGCCCCGGGAATAAACTGATACAAGGCCCAGCTGGCGGTCCAATAAGCCGCTCCCACAAAATACGGCAAAACCATATTCTCCGAAAGTATGCAGACCGCGGTCAGCATCGCAGCTGCCCCGAACAGCACAATACCCTTTGTGATAACGGAAAGAAGCAGATACCCCCATATGCTGATCGACAGATTGCTTTCCAGATATGGTGCGAGAGACTGTAACCTTGCAGTCATATCACACCAGCCTGCCGTAAGACCAAAAAAAAGGCAGTTCACGCCGTAAAAGACCGCCGGAATAGCCAGGCAATGAATAAGCAGCGCCAAAAGTTTGGCAAGAATGCTATGGCCCAATCCATATTTCGTACTGCGGGTTACCAGGATAAGTGCCTTTTGCTTCTCTTCCAGGACCAGGCTTCCCGTAAACAGGACTGTGGACAAAATCAACAGGATGTCCGTCAGGGGACTTTCCAGCGCGGAAA
Source organism: uncultured Lachnospiraceae bacterium (assembly GCA_947575805.1). Taxonomy (GTDB): domain Bacteria; phylum Bacillota; class Clostridia; order Lachnospirales; family Lachnospiraceae; genus Acetatifactor. The sequence goes on along the minus strand of CANPOY010000004.1, from coordinate 175 downwards.
CCACCGGTTTGGCAGGCGTCCAGCGTATCCCGTCCATAGTCAGACCCGCATAATCAGCAGCGCTTTTCTGTATGTTGCGGGTGGAAAAATCATCTGCCTTCCCAGCCCCGAAGATAGAAATTTTGTAGTGGTCAAGCTTTTTTGTAACATTTGTGGCTAAAAAAATCAAGTTGCT
>CANPOY010000003.1 GCA_947575805.1 uncultured Lachnospiraceae bacterium | reverse complement strand
AACTGTTCTTTTTTTGTTGCCGCTCTGAATCTGATACTTTCCTTAAGAATTATACAATATATTCTCCCTTCTTTCATTACTTTTTTTGCAAAACAGCAAAAAAAAATTTGCTTTAACACGTTTGTCTTGTAAATTCTGCCATTTCTCATGTATAATATAGTAATACCAAATCAAGAAAACAAGTTGCACGAAACGGCTCGTGTAACGAAGGAGAAAATATATTATGAGCAAGGAAGACAAGTTCCCCGGGTTTGAGTCCCTGTGTGATATAGCGAAATTATTTGCGTCCTGCATGAACGATTACCTTTATATACTTGACTTGACACAGGATATTTATTTCATAACGGAAAATGCCCAGGGCCGCTTTGCACTGCCGGGGGGCATCTTCCATGATGTCCGGAAAAACTTCCGGGATTTCGTCCATCCCGACGATTATGAGGCCCTGATAAAGGATCTGGATGAAGTCTTTTCCGGCAGAAAAGACGAGCATAACATGAAATACCGCTGGATCGGCCAGGACGGTTACCCTGTCTGGATCAACTGTCGCGGACGCCTTCTGCGCACTGCCGGAGTCATTCCCTGCATGATGGTGGGCTGCATTAATGAAATCGGAAACAGCCAGACTGCGGCGGATAATATCAGCGGTCTGCTGGGCGAGTCTTCTCTCCACGAGCATATCAGGCAGATGGCCCCCGCCTTGCGGAATGCCATGTTCATGCGGCTGGGCATTGATGAATTCAAGCTGGTCAACGAAAGGCACGGCATGGACTACGGTGATTTCGTACTACGGGAGGTGGCAGACTGCATCCAGCGTTGTCTGGGACCCAAACAATACGTATACAGAATCGTCTCCGATGAATTTATGGTATTGGATCTGACAGGGGCCGATTATAATCAGATGAAACGTCTTTACCAGCATATTCGCTGCGAAGTGGATTCCCTTGTGGCCCGGGAAAGATACAGGGCGATCTATACGATCTCCGCGGGCCTTGTATCCCTTGCGGACCTGGACAATAAGCATTATGACTATACTTCCTACAGTGAAACGATGAAGCTCTCCGAGTTTGCCATGTCCGAGGCAAAGGCCCGGGGCCGCAACCAACTGTACTTCTTCCGTCAGGAGGATTATTCCGCTTTCCTGCGAAGACGTTACCTGAACAGTTGTCTGCGCCAGTCCGTATCGGACAATTTCAGAGGCTTTGAACTGTATTTCCAGCCCCTGGTGACCATTGAGGACGAAACTTTGTATGCCGCGGAAGCGCTCCTGCGTTTTCGCACCCAGACGGACGAGATGATCTCACCGTCAGAAATTATCCCTCTTCTGGAGGAAAGCAACCTGATCATTCCGGTGGGCAAGTGGGTCATACGGAGTGCCCTCATGTTCTGCAAAAAAATGCGGCAAAAGTATCCCAGCTTTCGCGTCTCCATTAATCTGTCCTATATACAGCTTTTGAAAGCTCCCCTTTTTGACGACATAAGGGGTATACTGGATGACCTTCTGCTCCCTCCCGAATGTCTCATCGCAGAGCTGACAGAAAGCGGACATCTAGAAGACAGTACCGCCGTCAGAAGCATCTGGAGCAAGCTGAGGGGACTGGGCGTAACTATCGCGCTGGACGACTTCGGCAAGGGATATTCTAATTTGACTAATATCGGGAACCTGCGGCCCAACATCATAAAGATCGACCGCAGCTTTACCTTAAAGGCTCTGGAAAATTCCTACGAATTCGATCTCCTTCTCCATATTGTGAAAATGGTGCACGGGCTGGGCCTGGCCCTGGTAGTGGAAGGAATCGAGACCGCGGAAGAGCTGGCCCGCATTGCCCTTTTGGAGCCGGACTATATACAGGGCTACTATTACAGTAAACCCTGTACAAAGAAAGAATTTTTGAATAAATTTAGGGTGAAATAACTCACAGCATCAGCCGTCCCTCTATTCCCTCAAATTCAACATGCCTTTCGGTGCCGTCTTTCAGCCGGAGAGTCACAGGACCGTATCCGCCCCGCCACTCCGGGTCGGAATATACCAGTTCCTCTATGGGGAACAGCTCCTCCTCCGTGAAATCTGTATGGCTCTCTTTGGTAAGCACCTGGGAAATCAGAATGTAGGGCTCATAACCGTACTGCTTCTTCCTGCCCGTTACGGCATAGAGAACAAAGGACTTTTCGGAATCCGGATTGGTTCCCGTGCTGCGCAGCAGACGCAGATCCTTCCATCCGTCATAGTACACCGTCATAGCCATCTGTTTTTCCGTCCCCCTGGAATCCCTGCCTTTCAAAATGACCGCCTTTCCCCCGCTGAAGGTCTTTTCGATCACATCGGTTCCGTTGTCCGGGAATCCATAGGAACCCAGAGTCAGTTCCACAGGACATCTGTGCAGTCTCAGCTTATCCACCCTGACTATCCCGTAGGGAACGGTAAAGTCCGCCAGATTCAGGGCCTGAATCCAGTGACATTCCGTATCCAGCCGATAGTCAAAGAACTGTCTGCGGTACAATACGCCCTTTTCTTCACCATGCCAGAAGGTTACGTTCGCCCTGCTGACGCCGCCGGTGGTACTGTCCAATAAAACGTACTGCTGTGCTTCCACGGGACAAATTCGGGACTTCAAATCTCCGCCGGCAGAAGATTCCCATGGGTACTTCGTATTAAAGCAAAGCTTGGAATAATTCCACATGCCATGGATGTCACCTGCATTCTTGACTACCTTGCCCGTCCTTAAAACGGTCTCCCCGTTGGCCTCATGATTGGAAAAACAGAGAGCCGGACCGTTTAAGGCAGTGACCTTCACCTGTCCTTTGCCCAGGCCGTCCCAGGTTCCGTTATTTTCCCTTGCCGTCCAGAAGGGATGACCGGCAGGCAGATGCAGGCACAGAAAGGCCTTGCCCAGCCAGAAGGGTGACTCCGCACAGGAATATCCCTGTACCAGCGGTGAAAACTGCCTGTAGAATCCTAAGGTCGGAATACCGTCTGCAAGGAAGTCTTCCCGCCCTAAAAACTGCATCAGGGAGCCAGAGGAAATGCGCCTTGCCAGCCCCGGATCTCCCTTGCTGTCCCGCAGCAGCATATTGCCGTCAAAGGCGCTGGTAGCAGCATTACGGTATATATTGCTGCGCCCCCACATATTTGTCCAGCCGTCCCTGTCAAAGAAATCCCCATAAGTTTCCATCAGTTTGTTGGAATGCTCCTCAAACTGCTTTGCCAGATAAGGCGCATTCTCATAACCATACCAGAGATTCCAGATCGGAGTGTACATATGAAAGGCCCAGCAGGAATAATAATCAAAAGAGTGGCCGTCCCGATACCAGCCGTCCCCTGCATAATAATTCAGAATCGCCTGGGCATGATCCAGCATCACGTCCTTTTGAATGGGATAGCCTTCCATATGCAGGAACGCCATATCCAGCATATTGAACAGCCGCCAGTTCTGAGGTACCGTATTTTCATGGGCATAAGACTCCAGGAAGTCCGCTATCACGTCCTTCTCTTCTTTCGAATATGTATCCCAGATCTGCTGCCTGCTGATCCAGAGACAGATAACCAGGGCACAGGTCTCCACCGTCTGCTGAAAAGGCCGGAAGGGATCGGCATGGCCTGTAATGTCCTGCTGGTCCTCATAAGTACCGATATAAAGCGGATCGCCCTTTGTGCAGCAGCGCAGCACCTGATTCCTGTAATAATTCGCCATGGAATATCCGCAGACTTCCAGCTCCGGCAGATTCTGTATCATGGGCGCCGCGATAAAGAAGGATCTGGTAAGTCCTTCAAATACCTCTGCAAGACGCTGGGTATGCTGGGCCTCCTCCGAGTCCTGCAGGTGAGGATAGGTAATCCGGGTCTCCTGCCTGGGCACCACTACGGGATCCTCAAAGCTTTTAATATGCCGGAAGATTCCTTCCAGCATATATTTCCCCGCCTCCAGCCAGCTTTCCCTGGTCAGACCGGTATAGGGGCTGAGATCATAATCGAGAGTCTTCGGTTCAAATTTCATGGGATGTTCCTTCCTTATCACGGCTTCGCTGTGAACAGCTAAAACTCTTCACACTATGCAATGTCTTCCATCTGGGCCGTGTACAGATGATAATAATAGCCCTGCTTTGCCATCAGCTCCTCATGCGTACCGCATTCCATGATACCGCCCTGATCCACATACATGATCTTATCACAGTTTTTAATAGTGGACAGCCTGTGAGCTATGATAAAGGAGGTTCTTCCTTTCAGCATGGCGTTCAGTCCCTTCTGCAGGGCCGTTTCCGTCTGCACATCAATGCTGGAGGTAGCCTCATCCAGAACCAGAATGGCCGGATCAGAGAGCAGGGTCCTGGCAAAGGAAATCAACTGCTTCTGCCCCTGGGAGAGCAGGGATCCCCGTTCCTTCACCTCTGTCCGATATCCGTCCTGAAATCTGCGGATAAACTCGTCCGCGCACACCGTCTCACTGGCCTTCACAATCTCTTCCAGGGCAGCATCCAGTTTGCCGTATCGAATATTGTCCTCGATGGTTCCCGAGAAAATAAAGCTGTCCTGAAGCATGATTCCCATCTGGGAGCGCAGGGAGTGCAGCGTCACTCCGGAAATGTCCTGTCCGTCGATCAGAACCCGTCCGCTGTTTACGTTGTAGAACCTGGAAATCAGATTGACAATGGTGCTCTTACCCGCACCGGTAGGCCCCACCAAAGCTACACTTTCACCAGGTTTTACGGTAAAGGACAGATTTCTTAACACCATCTTATCCGCTTCATATCCGAAAGTCACATTTTCAAAAGTTACCTCTCCCTTTATCGGCGGCATCTCCACAGCACTCTCTGCGTCATCCACTACCACGGGTTCATCCAGGGTCTCGAAAATACGTTCCAGATATGCAATGTTGTTGATAAAATTGTTAAAAATATTGCCCAAATTCATAATAGGCTGCCAGAACCTGGAAGCATAGGAGGAAATTGCCACGATCACGCCCAGGCTTGTATTTCCCTGTCCGAAAATAACCAGGCCGAAGATGAAGATAGCCGCCCTGACCCAGACCGAAATATTGTCAATACCGGGCCACACCAGGTTGCTGTACTTTACAGCCTGAATCCATGCACTCCGGCACCGGTCGGACAGCAAAGCAAAGGTGTCCGCATTCTCCTGTTCTCTGGCAAAGATCTGCGTGATCTTTGCTCCCACGATATTCTCCTGCAGATAGGCGTTTAAATTCGAATTCTTGTTGGATACCTGCTGCCATGCCCGGCGCTGCCTCTTTTTAATCCAGAACAGAAACACCATCAGCACCGGCACCCCCGCCAGCACCACCAGGGAGAGCTTCACATCCACGCAGAACATGAAGACCACGATGAAGATCAGGTTCAATATCTCCAGCACCACATTGATCAAACCGTTGGAAAGCATATCCGATACGGAGTTGACGTAATTGACCACCCGAATCAGGATCTTTCCATGAGGCCTGTCATCGTAGTACTGGAAAGGCAGTTTCTGCAGGTGCGCAAAGAGATCCTTCCTGATGTCATATATGATACTCTGGCTCACATGAACCATAATACGGGAACGAACCGTAGTAAAGATCACGCTGATCAGATAAGTAAGCACCAGCACGCCCACCAAAGTGAAGAGCAATCCCGTATCCTTCTTCGGGATTGCGTCGTCCAGCGCATGCTGCGTCAGCATGGGACCGAACAGCGCCGTGATGCCCCCGACCGCACTTAAAGTCAGAGCCAGTATCATTTTATTCAAATATTTTCTTATATAGGCGGAAGCCCGAAGCAGGTGATGGAAGTCAAAAGGTGTTTCCAGCACCTCATCCTCTCTGTATGTATTCCTTCTAGCCATAATTTCCTCTCATTCTGCCGCCTGCCGGCGGCCCGACAATGATCTTCAACCGGTCTGCAGCTTTACCAGACTGTAGTAATATCCCCTTTTCGCAACCAGCTCCTCATGGGTGCCCATCTCCGTAATGTGGCCGTCCTGGAGCACCAATATCTTATCCGCAGATTTGGTGGTGGAAATTCTCTGAGCGATAATGATCTTGGTACAAGGGAAATCCAGCTCCCTGAGGCTGTGCTGTATCTGCTTCTCCGTCTCCATATCCACCGCGGAGGTGGTATCGTCCAGAATCAGGATGGCCGGTTTTACCGCCAGAGCCCTGGCCAGGGAGATCCTCTGCTTCTGGCCGCCCGACAGTCCCACGCCCCGTTCACCCACGATGGTATCATACCCCTCCGGCATCCTGGCAATGAAATCCGACGCCGCCGAATACCTGGCGAATTTTACCACTTCTTCCGGCTTAATATGGGTATCTCCGTAGGCAATATTACCGTCGATGGTATCTGAATACAGCAACACGTCCTGGGTGGCAAGACCTATATTTTGCCGCAGCGGAGTCAGCTTCATATCCCGCACATTGATACCGTCCACCAGCACTTCCCCCTCTGTAGGTTCATAAAACCTGGGAATCAGCTGGATCAGCGAAGTCTTGCCGCAGCCCGTCTCCCCCATGATCGCTACAGTCTCACCGGGCTTGATCTCAAAGGATACGTTGTGAAGCACCGGCAGGTTGCCGTCGGCATACTGGAAGCTGACGTTTTTAAATTCTACCCTGCCCTCAAGGCGTCCCTCCTTTTCAATGGCATCCGGTTTGTCCACGATCTCCGGTTCGGAGTAATAAATTTCCATGATCTTGTCCGCGGCCGCCGAAAATCTCTGAAACTCGTTCATTATATTACCCAGCTGGCGCATGGGATTGGCAATGGCCCAGATCAGTCCCGAAAAGGCCACATACTCGCCCATGGTAATCTGATTGTTGATAATGAAGACACCCCCCACCGCCAGAAGGACCACCGGCATCAGGTTGGCAAAGGACTCCACATAGGGATAATAGGTCAGCCAAGTCATTGCCGTCTTCCTGTTCGTCTGAGAGTATTCTGTATTACATTGATCAAATCTTTCTATTTCATAAGCTTCCCTTGCAAATGCTTTCACCACCCGGTTGCCGGAAATATTCTCCTGGGCTGCCGTGTTCATCTGGGCCAGCTTTTCACGAAGCTCCTTATGCCTGGGCGCCACCTTATTCTTGAACTTAACTATGATCAATAAGATAAAAGGTGATATTGCCAGCATGCAAAGGGCCAGCTGCCAGTCCATGTACAGGAAATAAGCTGCCGTGGCCACAATCAATGCCAGCGATTCCGTGATCGTCCGGAGCACCCAGGCAATCATATGGCGCACCGCATCCAGGTCGCCCGTCAGCCTGGTCATCAAGTCACCGGTTCGAAAGGTACTGTAAAATTTCATATCCTGGCGCTCGATCTTATTGAACAGATAATTTCGGATCCGGTACAGCGCCTTCTGTGACACATACTCCACACCCATGCACGTCAGGTAAACGATCGTCGTCCTGATCAGCGTCAAAAGCACCATGGCCACGATCAACTGATAGAACAGAGCCCGACGGTTCGTCAGATTTGCCGCCGCATCCTCCCCTGTCAGGAACAGATCGATCAGCCTCTGTGTGACAAAAGGGACAATCAGCTGCATGACACTGTAGACTGCCGTTCCCAGAATACTGAATACATACAGCATTCTGAAGCCCTTCATGTTTTCCCAGAGCCATCCCATTTTTGATTTCCGCTTCTTTTCCACTTTTTCTCCCATCCCGCACCTCCTTAGGTACTTATTGTGCCCTTATTCTAGCCCTGCCGGATAAGAGTGTAAATGTAGAAAGTTGCAGTTTCCATGTACTTTTTTGCCGGCCTTAGTCCGCGTACTTTATCAGGCCGGCAATGATCTCGGGATAAGGGAAATCTCCCTGGCCACCTGTGATTTATTCCGAAGTTTTCCCCGTCTCCGCTGAACACATGAAAAAGCAGCAAAGGACGACAAAGAATGTACGAACATAAAAGGATGATCACAAATCAGGCGGGAAAATCTGCTCTAAATTTTCCCGCCTGTACTGTATGTCACCTTCTGACCCAAACCGTCATCTCGCCTTCTCCCCTGTTATTCCAGGCATAATAGGGTACAAAGGTCATAATTACCGGCTTCTCTCTGCAGGCACTACCCTCCTGAGGAGTAATGTACTCTCTGTATAACCCCTCGCCCCGGGCACTGTCCTCCGTCCGCTTTCCCGGAACCTTCAGGATACGCATCTCATGCCCCAGACCTTGAAAAGTTTCCACTGTTACGTCCGGCAGACCACTGCCGCAAACCTTCTCCATATCTACTTGCAGCAGATGCAGATTTTTACCGTTGTCGATTTCTTCCATGCAATAGCAGACGGGACCTCTGGTAAAGGCCACCTTCCCCACGTTCTCCCTTACCTTTTCGTTCGCCGCCATACAGCGTACTTCCATGGGAAAATGCAGCCAGATCACATCTCCGTCCCGCCACTCTCCCGTCAGGTACAAATAGCCCCTCTCCAACCGGATACCCATTCCCGGCTCCGGCTCTGTCTGCTCGGCAGTACTCCGCAAAACACCATGGTCCACCCGACAGCCGGAAAGAGTCCGGCTGTCCCTGCAGACCTCCGCCTTTGCCTCCCTGCACCAGCCGGGTACACGAAACGCCAGAGTTCCCTGTGCCACACCTTCCGTATGCAGTACCGCCCGCACTTCTCCGTCCCAGGGGAAAGCGCTCTCCAGCTTCATGTCCAGATCTGTCCCGTTTAAGGTACAGCTGACCATGCTGCCCGCATAAAGATGAGTGTACAGCGTGTTCTCATTCCGTGTGTACACGTAAGCCCCAAAGGAGCTGACAATCCTTGCGATATTAGGAGGACAGCATGCACAGCCGAACCACTTCTGCCTGACCGGCTTCACATGGCGCTTCCTCTCATCCTTCTTGCATGCCTCCGGCACCACCTCCAGAGGGTTCACGTAAAAAAAGCTTTTCCCGTCCAGGGCCATACCTGCCAGCACCGTGTTATAAAGGGCCTGCTCCATCACATCCCCATAGCGGTTGTCTGCCTGAATCTCCAGCATCCTCCTAGCAAAAAAGGCAAGCCCGATGGCCGCACAGGTCTCGGAATAAGCCGTATCGTTGGGAAGATCGTAGCCGAAAGAAAACGCTTCCCCGACATGGGTAGCCCCGATGCCCCCTGTAATATACAGCTTCTCCCCCGTGATATTATTCCACAGCCGTTCACAGGCCGCAAACATGGCTTCGTCCCCGGTCAGCCTGGCCACATCCGCCATACCGCTGTACAGATAAACGGCCCGGACCGCATGTCCCGCTGCCTCAGGCAGCTCTCTCACAGGCGCATTGGCTTGGTGGTAGAAATGACGAATCTCCGCAGGATCCGGCATCCTGTAGCTTCGACCCTCATGCTCCGCCCGCTCTTTTTCCTCCAGGTCAAAATAATAAGGCTTTGTCCCTCTCCTATCCAGAAAAAATCTGCCAAGCTCCAGATACCGTTTCTCTCCTGTGACCTCATAGAGTCTTGCCAGGGCCATCTCCGCAATCTCATGTCCCGGGTAGCCTTTGCTCTTTCCTTCCTCATTACCAAATCTGGAAAATATAAAGTCCGCATATCTTTCCGCCGCCTTCAGCAGCTTATCCTTGCCTGTTGCCTGCCAGTACGCAACGGCCCCCTCCACCAGGTGTCCGAAGCAGTACAGCTCATGATGGTCCCGAAGGTTTGTAAAGATCCGATCCATACCGTTAATTATGTAATAAGTATCCAGATAACCGTTCTCCGCCTGGGCCGCGCAGACAATATCAATTGCCTCGTCCGCCGTCTTCTCCAGCTCCGGATCCGGGTGATTGGTCAGGGAATAGCCCACTGCCTCAATCCACTTGGCAAAGTCGCTGTCCTGAAATACAAAACCATAAAATTTATCCGGATCGGGGTGGGCCGGATCCTCCGGCAAGGCTTCAAAACCCCTGAAGGTATAAGCCGGGGCCACATACCCCTCACCCTGCTCTTTCTTTTCCCGCATCAGGCGGCCGGCCACCTTGAAATTGCGCATGCAATAGCTGGGAGCTGCATCCGGAACACGGTCATTCAATGCTTCCCACTGGTAGGGGATCACTTCCTTTCGCACCAGCTCCTGTTCCCTGCCCCAGAATTCGTCTGTGACCTGTACCTGTTTCAAATCCAAAGGACTGCTGAAATTTTCCTGTTTCATTCCTTACCTCCTGTCTGGACCGCATTTTACGGGCGTCCTTTCTGACAAAATCATACCTCCAATTCGCAGAAACGTCAACAAAGGTCTGCTGCTATCTGTTAGAAGCTGCGCAAATCCGCATCTGTCGGATCCCTCATATCGAACTTCTCATAGGGAACCACCACGTCCAAGCCCCCGGAAGCATAACTGCTAAGCTCATAAGTATCAAAATGAATTCCGATTCCCTCAGTGGTCAGATAAAACCGCCCTTCATCCAGGATAATCTGCTCCCATCCCTCTTCATCCGTGCCCCATTCCGCTTTTGCCTCCACATACGGAGCGATAATGGCACAGATTTCTTCCGGGGAATTCTCCAGAATATCCGTGAGCAGAAGCCTTTCCCCCGAGGAGCGGCTGAACACATAAGCCTTGGAGCCATGGTTCCCATGGGCAGCAGTGCTCCAGCATTCATACCAGTATGAGCTGCAGACGATATAATTTTCATCCAGAAAGGTGACATACGTTTTTAAATCGTTTTCCACCATTGTCAGATTAGAACCCAGCAGATCGTCAAAAGACTCATTCCGTATCAGATCCATCAGTTTGGCGTTGTAATCTGCCTCATCCTTATATACTTTTTCCAGACTGGCATTGATCTTGCGATCGGCCTCCGACTGCCCCGACAGATAAACCTTGGTCATAGTAAACTCTCCCCTCACTCTCGTAGCCTCCGCAGTAAAGGTAGTAGAAAAAGTTTCCTCTGTGGCTACCCCCTTCAGAGGGTTCTTGTAATAGACAAAAACCCGCTCCGCCCCGTCATCGTAAGCCATCGGATCTTCGCTCTCCAGCGCAATCCGGCAGATCACGCCGTCCCCCTCCAGAAGGATGTCATAATACAGATAATTGCCGTCCGAATACAGCACTCTCAGACTATCCCCATAGACAGATGACACCAATCTCGGATCCAGCACACTGTAACCAATCGTCTTCCGCTCCCCGTTCCAGTTCAGGCGCATCACACTGAAATCGTCGCCCCCGTAGTAGCGGTCAATATCATAGATTCCCTTATCATCCCAGAAGGCCATGCTTTGACAGTCCAACACACCAATTTCCATAACTTCCTGCAGGTCATCCAGGCTTATGGCATACCATTTTTCCTCATTCCGGTATACCAGCGCCTCATTGGTCAGCGTAAGCTCTCTCTTGTTTCCTTCAATGTTCACGGGTATTTTTTCCTTTTCCCCTGTCTCCAGAATGATGCGATACAGGTCTCCGTTCTCATTACTGATAAAGCCATAGCCGAAGTTCCGCACGCAGTACACAAGATTCCGCAGACCCTGATACCGGGAAAACGCATAGCAGGCTTCTGCAAAGCCCTCCGGGACCATACCGTAAAGGGTCTCTTCCTTCTGGATCTCTTCCACACTTCCATCCTCTTTCAAGCGAAAATACTTGTTTCCCAAATCGCGGGGATTCGAGGCCAGAAGGTATACAATATCATCATAAATCTCCAGCGCAGTCAAACAATTTTCTCCAATTTCATAGTTCTCTCCGATCAAAATATCCTCCACCAACAGCTCCTGTCTCGAGCCGTCGCAGGCCATCCGCCGGAGATTCACCCTTGCCCCGTCCAGATAGCTGATATTTCTCTGCTCCACGAAGTAAATCATGCCTTCATAGATGCTGAAATATCCTTGTTGGGGAGAATTGGCCTCAAACAGCACCTCAGACTCAAGAGTTTCCGTATTGACCCGGCAAAACTGCCTGCTCCAGTAGCCGTAAAGCCAGCCGTCCATAAACTGGGTATTGCTGCCGGAATCGTCCTTAAAATAGGGCACGCTGCCAAAACGAACCGGTTTCGAATCGGGCTGATCCGCGTCCTCCCGGCTGTCTTCCTTATTCTCTTCACTTTCCCCACTGCTCTTGCGACTGTCTTCCTTACTCTCCTCACTTTCCCCATTGTTCTCTGTGCCGCCGCGCTTTCCGTTCTGCCGCGCGCCGGCATGCGCGACCTCATTGCCGCAGCAAACGATCAAAAGGGCCAGAAGCAGCCCCCAGGTCAGCATTCTTATCGTTCTCCCATGTTTTCTTCCGCATCTCATCTCCTGTATTCTCCTTTCCCAAAGCAGCCTGCACCCTCTTCCATATTGCATTTTTACAGGCTGTACCTTTTTTTGCACTTTTATGTATGTTATATGATCCACGCATAACATTTGCATCATGACATCAGGAAATTAATTGTCCGACACTCTTGTCATTTACTATATCTTGTAGTATAATAGAGAAAGTTGCTACGAAATATAGGAGAACCCACTTGATGAATTTGTCCGATCTGACAAGAAACGCATACCTGCTGCGTGGTCCTCTGGCCAAGCGGGGCTACATGCGCTGGTTCCATTCTTTTTCCGGAACATGTGCGGACACAGGTGAAGTTCGCACTTTTTTCGTTGAATTTCTGGTACTGAACCCCGGCCTGGGCGGCGACCAGCCCATACTCGGCCAGCATCCCTATTATAAGAAACGTGGAATGAAGCCCTCCTACGTCTGCGTAAAAGCAGGCGTTTTCCCCGACGAAGAGGGGGAAGGCGGCAGACAGCTCAACTCCTACTATCCCGTCTCTTCCCTGAAGCCCACCTTCAGTCCCCTGGTGATGCAGGTGGAGGATTGCTTCTACAGTGAAGAACGGATCCGGGGCTATGTAGACATCACGGAAGACGAGGCAAGGCATCGTTCCTTTATGACAGACTCCGGTGTCATGGAATGGGAGCTGGAGGTATACAAAGCCGTCGCCTGCCGCACGGGAATTCTGGCAAGTCCACTGTTTCAGGCGCTGAATGCTCTGGACAGCTTCTGGCACGGAGAGGGAATCAAAAGTTTTTTCCGGGGCACGGTTACCCTGGACGGTATCCTCTATGAAGTCAGCCCCGAGACAAGCTTTGGCTATTCCGACAAGCACTGGGGCAGGAGCTTTAACCGCCCCTGGATACAACTTGCCTGCGGGAAGCTCACCAGCACACACACCGGCAGGGTACTCCGCCATTCTGCCCTCGCTGTCAACGGCTGCTGCCCCAGATTTCTTTTCCTTCCTCTGCGCCAAAAGCTGATGCTGCAGCTGACCTATACCGGAGAGGATTTCTGTTTCGGCTTTAAGCCTTTCCTTCTGTCCCGCTGTAAATGGGAGACAAAGGAAACCAACAAACGCTATATCTGGCATATTATCGCCAAGAACAGAACTGCCGTCATAAAAATCTCCGGAAGCTGTACCAAAAAGCAAATGATCCGGATAAAATATGAAAGCCCGGACGGCATACTGTCACGGAACCCTCTGATGGCAGGGGGGACGGCTGTGGGAACCATACAGCTTTTCCGCAGGACAGCCGGCAGCCGGGAGCTGATCGACACCCTGCAGATGGAACAGGGCTTCTGTGCATATCAGCGCGGCTGATTACGGCTACTCCCCAGGCAATGCAACAGGGAACCGGCCAGGGCCAAGGCAAGCGTATAGCCCGCCATTGCCCACAGATAGAATGTGTTATGGACGGACTTCAGGTAATAATAAGGCGGAAGCAAATACTGCAGCGCCCTGGGGCCGGCAGCATCCAAAAACACGGGGCACAGAATCAACATTCCGATCAGCAGCAACGGAATACAGCTGCCCAGCCATTCCGGGCGGCAGCACAAAAGCCGGAGTAAATTGCAGAATGCCAGCACACAGCAAGCAAATAGTACCCCTCCGAAGATCTCCCGTTTCCATGTTGTAAAGACACCGCTGATCTTCAGGGCTGCCAGCATCACCGCCGTCCCGTCGCACAAAAGCACCCCCTGCACGCCCAGCGCCCAGAGAAAGCGTTTCCCCGCAGGCAGCCGGGAAAAGGCGCCTTTCTGCTCGTCCCGCATATAATACATGGATCCGGCAAATCCGCACAGCACCAGCCACAGCGCCAGGAGTCCCCTGAGTGGAGACAGCAGGTAATCCCCTTCCTCCGCCTCCTCACCGTCCAGGTATACCATACGAAACAGGCTTCCCTCCACCAGCGTACTGTTATAAGCCTCCAGCAGCTCCTCGTCCGTAACATCCGCCAGTCCGCATTCTCTCCGTATAAAGTCGGCATACAATTCATAGGAAAAGGCCGGATACAGCGCTGCGCACAGGATCTGCCGGGTAAAAAACATTCTCACATCATCCTCCCGCTGCACTACTGCCACGCAGCCGGATCTCAGGCCCGACCTCGTCACCGCTGCCCTTGCCAAAGCTTCTCTCATATCCTCCGGAAAGATCCACAGGGCGTCCGCCCGAAAGCCTTCCACTGCTTTGCGGCCCTCCTCTTCCGAATCACAAATCTCATAATGCAGTACATTGTTGTGTTCCATCAGGCCGGAAGCGATCTGCGCCGCCAGCTCATCCTTGGAATCCGGCAAATACAGCAGGATCTTTGCAATTCCGCTTTCCTCCCCCGCACCCAGCCTGAAACCTGCCACAAGCATCGGCACAAGAAACAGAAGCAGCAAAAAGCTGTATGTCTTAAACCAGCGTTTATTTATCAACCAAAATCTGATACTCAACCGCTTCACCCCTGTTTCCCCCTTTCCAGCTTCAGCCCTCTGGTCAAGACAGACAGTCCCAGAAACAGAAATAAATACAGGAAAACAGGTGCCGCCGCTTTCAGGGACGGCTCTCCGGAAATTCCGCCCCGGACATACCCAAAAGCTGCTCCGGCAGGCAGTATCCCGCCAATGCTGCGCATGGTCTCCGGAAAAAAGTTCGCAGGATAAAATATACCCCCGAGATATGCCATGGAAACAGCGCAGATAAACTGCACCATCATACTGCCGACTACCCCCGTCACCAGCTCATACAGCCAAAACTGCATGGCCGACAACATCAGCGCCGCCGCAAATGCTGTCCCGTAAAGAGCACTCAAAGGTTCCACCCCCTGCAGCTCCCACTCCCCGATCTCCACGAAACCACTCTGCACAACAATTTCCAATGCCTGAAAAACTATCAAAAGGCAGACCAGATTCATGCAGGCATAAGCCGTATATTCTCCGACTACCTGGCCGAATGCCCCGATGCCTCTGCTCTTCATCAGTTCCGGCAGCGCCCTTCCCCTGCGGATAAAAAACGGACTGCCATAGATTCCCAGGAGCAACAGAAACAGAACCAGAAAGGCTCCCAGATAATATCCCGTTGTGGACAACCCTTCTGATACTCCCAATTCTTCCAGCATATAGAGCCCTGCCCGGTTCAGCACCGCATTGAATAACCTCAGGTTCAACTGATCCGTTACGGCTGCCGTCTCAGCCTGCCGCCCATATTCACCCATGATCTGCTGCATGCCGAATATTGCGCTCTGAGATCGGGTCACCAGGACAGAGACCATGTCCGCCAGTTCCTCCCCCAGAATACTTTCAATCCCTTTCTGTCCCTCGGACCCCACATAAGTGATAGGCTTATCATTTCTGCCGTATACAATGGAATCCAGCAGCCCATCCGGAACCTGCATGTAGGAAGAGATCTCTCCTCTGCGAAAGCTCCTCACCGCCTCCGCTTCCTCCATCGGCAACAGCTCCACCATAAATCGGGAATCATCCAGTGCCTGCACCATGGAAATTCCAAAACCCAAATAGCTGTCCGAAAGATTTCCCACCATACCGATCCGAAACCGATGCTTTCCCTCCCGGCTGCTTTCGCTTTGCAGAAGCAGTGCGGCGCACAGCCCCAGAATGCCAATTGTGGCCGCCACTGACACCAGCAGCACCGGCAGAAAACGAAGCATCCTTTTCATCTGCATTCCGAACCAGGAACACCACCCTCTCATTGTAAGCACCTTGCCAGACGGTGAATGTCTCCGTCATATTCATAAGGCTGCAGGGTCCCTTCCTTCAGAAGACAGCATTTGTCGCACAGCTCCATATCCTGCATATCATGGGTAGTCATCAACAGAATGCCTCCCTTGTTTTTATATCGTCTGAAATAGTCATAAATCCGCTCCTTGCACGCCAGATCCAGCGCCGCGGAGGGCTCGTCAAGCAGCAGGACTGCCGGTCTGCCTACCACTGCACAGGCTATGGACAGCCTCTTTTTCATGCCTCCCGACATTTTGCGCACAGGCACCTTCAGAAATTCCGAAACGCCCAACAGCTCCAGCACGCCGCCTTCCAACTCCTCCCTTAAAGCCACCCTGTCATACCACAGACGCAGATTATCCCAGGCAGTCAGTTCCTCCGCCAGCGCATCGCCCTGGGGAACATAGCCCACTGCCTTCGCTCTCAGGCTGCTGTTCTTCAGCAGATCCTTCCCACAATACAGAAAGGAACCTCCGTCCGCCCTGCGCACTCCTGCCAGAATAGAAAGCAGCGTGGACTTTCCGCAGCCGTTACCGCCCAGTATGCCCACACAACTCCCCTCCCCCACCTTGAGGGAAACATTTTCCAGCACCCTCTTTTTTCCATATGATTTTTGAATTCCTGCCAGTTCAATGCCCATATGTCAATCCTTAATTGATCTCGTCCCGATAGATCTCGCTGCCGTCTGCATTGTAAAACGTGCATCGCACACCATCCAGGGAAACACCATACGCCACCCTGAATGCGCTCAGGAAATCAACGCTCTCCAGCGTCCCCATAAAACTGTCTGCCATGATACTGCACAACGTCTCGTCCATGGTCTCGTCGTCAGGCAGATACCACTCAAAGACAAGAATGTTCCCGTCCGCCACAGTTTCAAGGGTAATCCCCAGATCGTTTACCTGCTCGTTCCATCCGCTTAGCTCATTCTGCCAATCCTCTGACTGCAGTACGCTCTCCAAAGTTTCTTCCTCACCCCACAGCTCGCCGTCGTCAGCGCCGGGATCAGCGCCATTGCCTTCCAAGCTCTCATCCGGGGCCTCATAGAAATCACCATAATCATCAGGCCACCAGTCGGGATCGCTGTAGTCATAGGGATCGTCATAGTCATAGGGATAATAAGGATTCAGCAGCATTCCTATGCCCTCGCCGGAAAACAGATCAATGCCTTCCCGAAGGGCATCCACCACCTCTTCCGGCAAATCAGATTCTTCCAGATTCCTGATAAATCCATCCCAGTCTATCCCCGACCACCAGGTTTCAAGATCCTTCTCTTCTTTCATAAATACCGTATTGTCCGCAGCCGGAACCCTCGCCTCCGGGCCTCCTCCCACCCTGGCAGACATGGTAAGATTAATCAGCTCTTCCTTATCCCGGCTCAGGCCTAATGTAATCTTTCCTCCGTTCTTTGCCATCCGGGAATCCAGAGTAATCTGCAGATCCTTAAGCATGGACGTGTCATAGGCCAGGTTTACGGAAAAAAAGGAGGCTATTGCCTTTGAAAGAGTCACGGTAAAACTGCCGTCTAAATACCCCTGCTTCCACTGCTTCAGATCCAATCCCGTAACGCCCACATCAAAGAAGGTGATACCGTTTAGCTCCAGTTCAAAATCACCGGTCAGCTTATTTCCCGAGGTTTTGCCGCTGCCGGTCAGAGCAATCTCCTCACCATAGCCCCAGTCTGCGGAAAATTCATAACCGATCCTGCTGCCCTTTTGAGACGAAAGGACACTGATCTCACCAAAGACCTCCCCGTCCTCCAGCAGCTCCAGCACCCTGCCCACAATCCTGCCCCTGTCGTCCACATATACTTTCATAACCAGCACATCACCCAAATCCTGAAGTTCTTCCAGGCTGTCCTGTATTTCCGCAAGTTCTTCCAGAAAAACATTGTAGCAATAATCTCCGCTGCATCCAAATAAGCCGTTCGTTGCCATCAGGCTGTCCGTGGTATTCACGATCAGCTCCTTCAGGTCCTCGTCCTCCTGCATCTCCTCCAGTATCGCTTCCAGCATCCTGGCAAGTGTCCTCCCGTCAATAGCCACCTCCAGCTCCGTACACTTCTGGCTGACACCGCCTGCTTTCAGAGTCTTGCGTGATTTTTCCACATCACTGATACTGTCCAGCATCAACCGCAGATATTTCCGCTGCAGCTTCTCCATTTCTTTTTCGTCGGGCAGGGCATCCGGCATCTGTCTGCGGATTTCCTGCATATCCTGATACATTTCAAGCGCTTCCAGCCAGTCACGGCCGACAAACTCCGCCATGTTATATCCGATATAATCCGATGTTAATTCGGGTATCTGGAGATACATGCCTCCTTCCTCCACATCCAGCACCATGTTGGCGGACAGCAGATCGTCCTGATTCAGCCCCAGGGAAAGGGCATAGCCAATCACACTGTCCTTCAGGGAATAGCCCAATCCCACCGACAGCTCGTTCAGCCAGGTAAGATCTACTCCGGCTGTTCCCAGCAGTCCCAGGAGCTCCTTGCCGCCCTCACCCAGCTCCAGCGTGAATTCCATGCCGGTGCTTCTCTCCTCCAGCGCCTTTGGATCCCCCACAAGCAATTCGTAATATCTGCTCCACGCCCCGGACAGTTCTGACACCGTAACCTCTTCCACATGCCGGTAATACTCTTCCGGCGAGGAAAAACTCCTGCGGAAAAAGTTGCCGAGTGTGACAGCATTCAAAATGCACAGCATCACAGCGGCCAGCACCGCCACACCGCCCACAATCAGGGGAATTGCCTTCTTTTTCTTCTCCGGAGGCCTGTCTGCCGTTATCTGGGCCCCGGCGGGCACCGCCGCTGTATCCCCTGCCTCTTCCGACGGCACAGGCGCACCGCAGTTAGGGCAAAATCTCTCAGGTCCTTCCAACGATTTACCACATTTCTCACAAAACATCTCTTCCCCTCCTGTATTCCCGAATACCTTGTTTAGACATGAAAAACCGCCCTGTGGAAAAGCAAAGCGCTTTTCACAGAACGGCTCTCTTCACTGCCTTACTCCAAAACACCTTTTCGCGTATGCGTTCTGTTATCTTAAGTTTATTGTATTTGATGCACCCTTGTTTGTCAAGTGTCTTACTTTTGCCGCCGATTTACCAGATCCGCTATTGTCACATTATCGATTACATTGTTAATCGCTTCATAAAGCTCTTGCCAAACCTCCACCAGGTATGTCTCGGATACTCCTGCCACATCTGAATAGCGGCACACCCTGACCTGCATCCGGGCTTTACTCAAAGGGAACCACTCCTCCGTTGTAGGTGCTGTTGATATATTCCCTGATCTCATCAGACTTTAAGGCTTCCACCAGCGCTTTGATCCTGTCGGTTTTCTCATTACCTTCCTTAACCGCAATGACATTTACGTAAGTGGTCGTCGCATCGGACTCGGCGCTCTCCACCAGCAGAGCATTTTCCGACACCGTATATCCTGCCTCCATTGCATAATTGCCGTTCATAACGCCAAAGTTCACATCCTGAAGGGTTCTGGGAATCTGAGCTGCCTCGATCTCCACGATCTCAATATTATAAGGGTTATCCACAATATCCAGCCTGGTGGCAGTCAGCCCTGCACCCTCCTTCAGCGTCAGATATCCGTTATCCTGCAGAAGCAGCAGGGCCCTCGCCTCATTGGTGGTATCGTTGGGAACCGCTATGGATGCCCCCTCCATGTCCGCCAGATCAGAGGACTTTCCGGGATACAGTCCGAAGGGCTCATAATGGATGCTGCCTGCATTTACCAGATGGGTCCCCTGTTCCTTATTAAACTGCTCCAGATAGGGAACATGCTGGAAATAGTTTGCGTCAAAATCTCCCGCCTCCACCACGTTATTGGGCTGCACATAATCCGAGAACACCTTGATCTCCAGCGTATATCCCTTTTCTTCTAAAAGGTGCTTCGCCTGCTCCAGAATCTCGGCATGGGGAGTAGCGCTTGCCGCCACGGTAATGGTCTTGTCGTCGCTTCCTCCGCCGCACCCTGCTAACAATGCCGCCGTCAGCGTCACCGCACCGAATAATGCAGCTACTTTCTTTTTCATAATACTTCCTCCTCGTTTTCTGTAATCTATACTCACCGGCCGACGCCGTTAAGCATCACCTTGTTCTTCTGTCCAGTTTTTGGGACAGTTTTTTGCCCGCGTACTGCATGATCTGTACCAGCAGCACCAGCAGAATCACCGTCACCCACATAATGTCACCCTGATAGCGGTAATATCCGTACTGGATGGCAATATCCCCCAGGCCTCCGCCGCCTACGGCACCCGCCATGGCGGAATAGCCCAGCACCGTACCCAGCACAATCGTGGCTCCCACCGCCAAAGATGTCCTGGCTTCCCCCAGCATCACTTTTAAAATTATGGTGCGCAGGCTTGCCCCCATGCTCTGAGCCGCTTCGATCACACCCTTGTCCACCTCCAGCAGGGAGGATTCCACCATCCGCGCGATAAAGGGAGCCGCTGCCAGCACCAGTGGAACAATCGTGGCATTCGGACCATAGCCCTTTCCCACAATTGCCCGGGTAAAGGGAATCACCAGAATCAACAGAATCAAAAAAGGGACACTTCTCACCACATTGACCACAATGTCCAGAATTTTGTACACCACCCTGTTGGGCCTGAGTCCTTCCTTCGCCGTGACCACCAGCGCAATTCCCATGGGCAGCCCCAGGATATAGGCCGCAACGGTAGCAGTCAGTGTCATATACAGAGTAATCAGTGTATTTTCCGCCAGCATCTGTATCATTGCCTTATCCCATACCGTTTCCGTCAACAATATCATCCGGATTTACCTCCTCTACCTTAAGTTTCCTTTCCTGCAGATAATGAATCATTCCCGCCGCCACCGTTTCATCCTCCGGCAGCTGCAGAACCATCTGCCCATGGGCGATACCGCCAATATCCTTGGTATCCGCCAGCAGAATATTCACCGGTGCCCTGCATTCCAGCACCATGTTGGCAATGACGGGCTCAAAGGAGGAATTTTCCGTAAATACAATGCGCACACACCGTCTTCCCCGCATTTCGCCGACCTTAGGGTCCACCATAAATACCAGCTTCTTCGCTGCCGGAGTCCTGGGAGAGGTAAACACCTCCTCCACCGTTCCATGCTCCGCCAGTTCACCGTTGTCTATGATCGCCACGTGGGAACAGATCTCCTGTACCACGCTCATCTCGTGGGTGATAATGACGATGGTAATGCCGTAATCCCGGTTAATCTGCTGCAACAGCTGCAGAATCGACTTTGTGGTGGTAGGGTCAAGCGCACTGGTTGCCTCGTCACAAAGCAGAATCTTAGGATTGTTGGCCAGGGCTCTGGCAATGGCTACCCGCTGCTTCTGCCCGCCGGACAGCTGCGCCGGGTAGCTTTTGGCTTTCTCCGCCAGCCCCACAATTTCCAGCAGCTCCCGGGCACGTTTTCTGGCTGCCGCTTTCTTTACCCCCACAATCTCCATGGGAAAGCAGACATTATCCAGCACGCTCCTCTGCATCAGCAGGTTAAAATGCTGAAAAATCATGGCGATTTCGGTCCGAACCTGTCGGAGTTCCTTTTCCGACATGCCTGAAAGATCTCTGCCCTCTATCAGAACCGTACCCGCAGTGGGCCGTTCCAGGAAGTTCAGGCACCGCACCAGGGTAGACTTCCCGGCTCCGCTCATACCGATAATGCCGCAGATGTCGCCCCGCTCAATCTCCAGAGTAACCCCCTTTAAGGCCTCCACCTGGTTCTCCTTGCCCTTGAAGGTCTTTGTCACATTCTGAATCTGAATCATCGGATTCATAGTCCCCTCCATTTCCAAAGCTACGCAAACATAGGAGTCGAAAGATACCGATCTCCGGAATCGGGCAGCAGCACCACTACCGTCTTTCCCTTATTTGCAGGTCGCTTCGCAATCTGTGAAGCCGCATGAAGCGCAGCACCGGAGGTAATCCCCACCAGGATTCCCTCCCTTCTGGCCATCAACCGCCCTGAATCAAATGCTTCCTCCGTAGTCACTGTAAATACTTCATCATATATCTGTGTATTTAAAATAGAAGGAACAAATCCTGCGCCGATTCCCTGCAGCTCGTGAGGCCCCGATTTCCCGCCGGAAAGCACAGGCGAATCCGCAGGCTCCACCGCAACGATCTGTATCCCGGGATTCCTGGATTTCAGATAAGTGCCGATACCTGTTATTGTCCCACCGGTCCCCACACCGGCCACAAATATGTCTATCCTGCCGTCAGTATCCTCCCAGATTTCAGGACCGGTAGTAGCCGCATGAACCGCCGGATTAGCGGAATTGTCAAATTGCCCCAGAATCACCGCTCCGGAAATTTCCCTTTGCAGCTCTTCCGCTTTCTCAATTGCTCCCTTCATGCCCTTTTCCCCTTCTGTCAGTACCAGCTCCGCGCCGTAGGCTTTTAAAAGAGTCCTCCTCTCCTGGCTCATGGTTTCAGGCAGCGTCAGAATCACCCGATACCCCTTCGCGGCGGCCACGCTGGCCAGCCCGATACCGGTATTGCCGGAAGTGGGTTCAATGATAACACCGCCGGGCTTTAAAACACCCTTTCTCTCCGCATCCTCAATCATGGACAATGCTACCCTGTCCTTGGCGCTGCCTGCCGGGTTAAACAGCTCCACCTTCGCCAGCAGCCCGGCTTCCGTCACTCCCATGCTCTCCGCGTAATGACTGATCCGCAGCAGCGGCGTATGTCCGATCAGTTCTCCGACGCCTCCATATATCCTCCCCATCCCCGTTCCTCCTTCTCTCTATACCCTATTATTTCAGTAAAATTATAATGAATTGCATGATATACTGTCCGACAGCGTTTGTCAAGAAGTTTCGGAAATATGGTTGCTGTTGCAATCTGTCCCTTGAAAATGTTATGATGTAGTGGTCAAATAGTTACGGCGGAATAGCAAAAGGAGGGGTCAACCATGGAAAAACATAAATACCGTGTTCCCTGCATTTATCATAAAATAAAGGAAAGAAACGAAGACAATCCCCTGATCGTTTCCGTCCCCGGCTCCAAGAGCATTACAAACCGGGCGTTGCTTCTGGCAACGCTGGCGGAGGGTGAGTCCATACTTCGGGATGTGCTTTTCTCCGATGATTCCAGACATTTTTTAAGCTGCGTCAGGGCTTTAGGCTTCGAGGCAGAAGCAGACGAAGTAAACAAGATCATTACCGTAAAGGGCGCCGGAGGAGCCGTGCCCCGCAGGGAAGCCGACCTGTATGTGGGAAGCGCAGGAACCGCTGCCCGTTTTCTCACCGCCTATCTGGGATTATCGGAGGGACTTTATCATCTGGACGCCTCGGAACAGATGCGGAAGCGCCCCATGACGCCCCTGCTGGAGGCTCTTTCGGAATTAGGATGCGAAATCATCTGTGAGGGGGATGAGGGACATTTCCCCTTTACCCTGAAGGGACATGGCTTCGGCAGAGATCAAATCACTGTAAATATCGAAAAAAGCAGCCAGTTTATGAGCGGCCTGCTGATCGCCTCCTGCCTGTCAAAGGAGGATTTTCTTGCCGTGACGGAGGGTTTTCACGGCAGAGCCTATATCGAAATGACCGTTAAAATGATGCAGCAGTTCGGCGTGCAGGCTAAGCCCCTTTATTACTGCGGCGACGAAAGCGAAAGCCACCAGTGTAACCGCTGTGTCAACAGCACAGTTCCCTATGCTTACCTCGTCAGGGCCGGGCAGCGCTATCACGCTTTAGATTATCGGGTACAGCCGGACATATCCGCTGCATGCTACTTTTACGCCATGAGCCCCCTGCTGGGCATTCCGGTACAGGTACGCCACGTTCATGCGGGGTCGGACTATCTCCAGGGCGACATCGCCTTTCTGCATCTGCTGGTCCAAATGGGCTGCCGGCTTGTAAACAAACCCGAGGGTGTCCTGCTGCTGCCCCCGGAGGACGGGGTTTACCACGGCGTCACAGCGGACATGTCCGCTTTTTCAGACCAGGCCATTACCCTGGCCGCCCTGGCTCCTTTTGCCGACGGCCCCACCACCATTAACGGCATCGGACATATCCGCTGTCAGGAAAGCGACCGTGTTAAAGCCATTGTCACCGAGCTCGGCAAAATGGGAATCCGCTGTACGGAAGATGCGGACAGCATTACCGTTTATCCGGGGGCCCCCTGTCCTTCCACGGTGGAAACCTATGACGACCACCGCATGGCCATGGGCTTTTCCCTGATCGGACTTAAGAGTGACTGTATTGTCATTCATGATCCCGGCTGCTGCCGAAAGACCTTTGAGAATTATTTTGATGTGCTGGACGGCGTGATTGCGGATTTGCAGAACCCTTGAGCAGGGACGCGTTGAAAATCCTTTTACAGCGAAGCCTCTGGCTGCTCCGAAAATTAATTTCAGTGGAAACTTCCGTTGTAATGTGGTACACTTAAACTCTATCAGAACAAAATCATCGCAGAAAGGCGGGCTTTGACATGAGCAGAAGACGAGCAGTTGTCTCCCTGGGGCACAACGCGCTGGGATACACGACGGAGGCACAGTGGGATGCGGTAAAGGTGACCGCAAAGGCACTTGCAGACCTTGTAGAGGAAGATTACCAGCTGACCATCACCCACAGCAACGGCCCTCAGGTCAGCATGATACACAAGGCAATGACCGAGCTGCGCCGTATCTACATTGATTATACACCTGTTCCCATGTGTGTCTGTTCTGCCATGAGCCAGGGTTACGTTGGTTATGATATTCAGAATGCCCTGCGCTCCGAACTTCTGGCACGGGGTATTGCCAAGCCGGTGAGCACAATTCTGACCCAGGTTACCGTAGATCCTTATGATGAGGCCTTTTACGAGCCCACTAAGGTGATCGGCAGATATATGTCGGTAGAAGACGCTGAGATAGAAATCAAGAAAGGCAATTATGTAGAAGAATATCCCGGTAAGGGTTTCCGGCGGGTTATTGCCGCCCCGAAACCCATTGATATTGTGGAGATCGAAGCCATCCGTGCCCTGGCAGACGCGGACCAGGTCGTCATAGCCTGCGGCGGAGGCGGTATTCCCGTCATTGAACAACAGCACAATTTAAAAGGTGCTTCCGCCGTGATTGAAAAGGATGCCATTGCCTCCAGACTGGCTGTCGAGCTGTCCTGCGACGAGCTGATCATTCTCACCGACGTTCCCTGTGTATACAGGAATTATGGCAACGAAAGCCAGGTTCCCATTTCAGCCATGTCCTCCGCCGAGGCGAAGGAGCTGATTGAGCAGGGACAATTTGAAGCGGGCACCATGCTTCCCAAGATCGAGGCCGCCATCAGCTATCTGGCATCCAGAAAGGACGGTCAGGTTCTGATCACCTCGCTGAAGGAGGTTCGGGAGGCCATAAGAGGCCGGGCCGGCACCGTTATAACCCAGCTCTGATCCGAAAACGAAAGGGACGGTACATACCCTGCTGTACAAGAATGAATTCTCCGTATTGATTTTTCGGGAACGGTTGATCGGATTTGCGGCAGAAAAGAAGAAGGCTCCAAAATAATGGAAATGAAGCAGGCCGGGTTGCTTTCCACGGGTGTCAGGCGCCCCGCATCCCGGCCAGTGCTGCAAGCAGCGCACCGATCATGATACAGAAGTCCGAAATGTTAAACACCACTTGTCTCAGTCTAGTCCATTTAACGCCAAAGCTTAAATAATCCACCACATATTTCCGCTTCATCCTGTCATAGGTATTGCTGAACGCCCCTCCCAGCAGAAAGGCCAGACCGGCCCGGAGCAGATTGTTCCCCCGGTGTCCGAGACTGATTAAAAATACTACCGTCAGCACCGCGGTCAGCGCCAGCGATACCGCTGCCACCAGCGGCTGCTTCCGTTCACCTGCGTTAAGTATCATCCCACGATTATGATGCCTTCTGAGAATCAGTCTGCCTCCCAGCATCTTTTGTTCACATTTTCCCGTTCCTCTGGCGGGAATGTATTTTTCCACCCGATTCTTGATATACAGGTCTCCGCAAAAAATAGCCAATACTAATGTCACAAACCCAATGACTGCTGCCATACCTTCTGTCCCTCCATCCGTCACTTCGTAAATCACCGCGCCGATCATATTTATGGTACTCTGTGCTTCATCATCCATGCACGGCTGTACATTGCGGCCAGCCATGACATTCATGCACAGCCGTTCAACCATGCCATTCATAAGATGCCGGCCTGGCTGAACTGGTTAGTCATAATCTACACTAACCAGACACAGGCCCTGAGGCGGTACCGTGGGTCCTGCCTTCTGCCGTTCCGGATTCTCAAGAGCCGCCCTGATCTGTTCTGCGGTGATACGGCCACAACCCGCTTCCAACAGTGTCCCAACCATAATGCGTACCATATTCTGCAGGAATCCTGTGCCATGGACAATGAAACGGATGTAGCCTCCGTCACGTTCAATCTCGATTTTATCCACCTTGCGCACCGTGGATTTCTTCATCCGGGGATTGACGCAGAAATTCCTGAAGTCATGCTCCCCTTTCAGAATCTCCGCCGCCCGGCGCATCAGCTCCACATCCGGCTTTTCCTCCAGCCTCGTATAGTATTTCCGGTCAAACACGGGCTTTACATCCCCGTCATGACAGGTGTACCGGTAAGTCTTGCCTATGGCATTATACCTGGCATGAAACCGTGCAGATGCCTCCCGCACCTCCAGCACCGCAATGTCATCCGGCAGATAATGGTTTAAATAATCCCTGATCTCCTCCGGCGTCCTTTCTGTTTCCAGATGTGCGTTTGCCGTCATCCCCTCCGCATGGACACCTCCGTCTGTGCGCCCTGCGCCGATGACCTCCGTCTCCCGACCGCACATCAGGGACAGCACACTTTCCAGCTTGCCCTGAATGGTGTTCTGTTCCGGTTGTCTCTGCCAGCCGTAATATCGGGTTCCGTCATATTGGATCAGAAACTTATAATTTTTCATAGGCCCTCCCTGAAAACCTGTACGGCAATTTATTTTAAGTTATACTACCAAAATCGCAAAAAATATTGTATACTTTAGAAAAGATATTCTAAATTTTTCTTTAATTCGGAGGATAACATCATGAGCAACGATCAATTTGAAAACCTTGGCTCGCAGGTAAAGGAACTGCGCATCCAGATGAAACTCACACAGGCAGAGGTAGCCAGTGCCCTGAACGTAACGCCCGGCTATATCAGCAATGTTGAGAACAACAGGACTGCCATGTCCCTCAGAGTGCTGATCTATTATGCACGCCTGATGAATATGACCCTTGACTCGCTGATCGGAAGAATCGCCCCTGATTATAAGCAGACAGCTCTGGACAACGAGCTGATGCAGCTTGCATCCAAATTGGACGACACTCAGAAAACCAAGCTGATCAAAACGATCAAGCTGTGGCTTAAATAGTCCTGCAGTCCCCTGGCTCTGTATGTTTCCGTTTTCCATACCGTGGCCGGAACATAATTACCGCCCTCCCCTGCGGCCTCTGATTCAAGACTGGCCGCAGGAGGCGTTGTTCTATTATCCCCCATCTGTTCGCCGCTCTAGAATAGCAAGCCCCTATCCGCCAGAGAAAAATCCTTATCTGCCATTTACAATGTATATTAATTAAGTCATTTCACAATGGGTACACAATTCCGAAAAGGAAGTCAGGAAAACCGCTTTTTGAAAAGTTGAGTTCATCCCAGGGTAAGTCCCCATTTTGCAAGTTCCGGAAGAATCGGCTTCAATTTGGTAGCAACTGGTGTGATTTCGTACTCTACTCGAATTGGAACTTCCATATACTCAAGTTCTTTTAGGCGAATAAAGTGAAAGGTGGAAAGGCAATGAAATTGGAAGTAAGATCCTTTTCAAAATCCGGAAAGAGTTGGAGGCAAAGGGAATTGCTTGAACAACGCCAGACGCCGTGTTCCTGATTAGGGGTTAATCATATGGCTGCGTTACAATCCCGCTTGCTTATTTCTGTACGTATTGAATTCCGCAGGCGTTGCATGCGGAATAATAGCAGCCGTCCTCTTCCCGCACGAAGAGCAGCTTGCCGCAGCTGCTGCATCTGCGAATACGGATGCCCGTGCTGCCCTGACCGTCAGGCAATTCTCCGAAAGACTCCTGCGCCTTCTCCCGGACCGGCTGTCGACCTGTCTCCTGCCCTCCGAGAGGCTCCAGCAATTCTCCAAAATCCTCTTCCAGGCCGAACAGAGTAAGCTGTCCGTCGTCATCTAAATTATCAAATATCCCAATATCCATGCGTACCTCTCAACATAAATGCTTACGCCTGTCAGTCACAGTATACTTTAAATATCATGACACCGCAAGATAAGCCCGGAGTTTACAGGAACAGATGCCGCGCAAGCCACTTTGCCACACCGTCGTCATCATTGGATTCGATCACTGCCGTAGCTTTTTCCTTCAATTCTTCATGGGCGTTTTTCACTGCGTAACATTCGTCGGCTATTTCAAACATATCAATATCATTTTTCCCGTCCCCAAATACAATTACTTTATCACACCCCAGCAGACCCTTTAGCCGCATTACCGCATTTGCCTTTGAAGCCGCTTTAGGCATGATCTCCAGCCACTGCTCCTTAGTATAAATATCCCTTTGATAAACGCAGTGGAAAGTATCCCTGTATTTTACATAAAAGGGTTCCAGCTTTTGCGGCTCGTCGATGCAGGTGATATAAAAAATATCCCCTCTTTTCAGCTCCTCCGGCGCAGAGACAATATTCGTCCGAATATCTCCCCTGCGGCTGTCCAGGAAAACGCGTTCTCCCCTTGTACACTTCTCCTGAATCACGGAAAACTTTTCTTTCTTATCAACATAAGCATAAACAATAGGAAATATCCCGTTTCTGAACAGCTCGTCCAGCACATGCAGAATCTCCTGGCCGAAATAATCTGCGACCAGTATTTCTTCCGTAACATTATCCCTGATAAAGGCGCCATTATAGACAATCAGCGGAATTCTTGCGCGCAGGCCTGCGGTCACCTTTTTGGCTGTCACCAGGGATCTTGCCGTGGCGTAGGAGAATATCATCCCCTTTTTCGTCAGCTCATTTATCACACCACAGGTATATTCCGACAGACATTCTTCACTTCTCAGCAATGTGCCGTCCAGGTCAGATACATAAAGACATTTCATGAAAGCCCTCCCTCAACGTCGCCGCAAGCCACCGACTGTAGCTTGTTTAAATAGAAGCATGCAGGCTTTTGCGGCACAGCTTATGCCTCCCTTAAAATGATTGTACACGGTCGAATCTTTGCTGTCAACCTGATCTGTGGCTGCAGCAACCGTGAATACACGTCGTTGATTCCTTTTTTACAGCCCTTGGGGAAGCACGTTTTTCTTCAGGCCGGCAAATGCCATCACAATATAAACTGCATAAACCAGAAAGAACACGCCCAGCACAATACCGGTTATGGCGGCGGGGCTGTTAATCCCCTCCATCACTCCCGGCTCAGGCATACTCGCCAGGTGCAGAATAAAGGATACACCAATAAGCACCGGCGGAACGGCAGGCATAGTGTAGTAGATCGCAAACTGCTTCCGCAGGATCCTTGCCATTTCCCGGCGCTCCATGCCCAGCTTGCGCAGCAGCTCAAACTGACGGCGATAGCGCTCCGACTCACTGAGCTGCTGAATGGTGAGGATGGTGGCGGCGGTCATAGTAAGGGCCAGTGCCAGAAAGCAGAGCGGAAATACCAGCATAACGGTAGACCATGCCACTTCTTCCATCAGCGGACAGTAACCCTCGTTTTCCAGCAGAAGCGCCAGCTCGTCCCGAATCGTCCTGTCGTCCTCCACAATCATTACCTTCTGCATATTTCCTGCCTGTCCTCATTCTGCTTATCATAGTCATTATCACGATTCCAGAGCTTCATATACCCTTAAGAGCTCGCCCACGCTCCAGGCCTGGGCATAGCATCCTCGGGAAGAAACCGGACGCCCTCCGTCGTAGATCTCCGGCAGCTGTCCGATGCAGCCCTCCCGCAGGGCCGCCGTTATGCCTTCCAGCTGGCCCCTGACATGCTCCCTGGCTTCGTCCGAATAATCGTTCACCTTCAGATATGCAAGATAGTAGCCTCCCAGAGGATAAGTCCATACCGTGCCCTGGTGATAGGCAAGATCCCTCTGCAGCTGTTCTCCGCCATACACCGGCTGAAACTCCGGATCCGCAGGATCCAGGGTCCGCAGGCCCAAAGGCGTATACAGCTTACGAAACACCGTCTCCACCACCTGTTTCTCCCGCTCCCTGTCCAACAGTGAAAAAGGAAGCGATACTGCCCAGATCTGATTGCAGCGGATCTGAGTATCCGGACACACCTTGTTCCGCCCCTTCCCGGCCTTCTGTTCCGCATCCCCATTCTGGCAGCTTTCCTCCAGCACATCCTTCAGACAACCCGCTTCCTCATTCCAGAACTTTTGCCGGAAGCTCTCTCCGGCCCGCTCTGCCATTGCCCTGTAATCTGTGTCATCCTCCGAAACCTCACCTTTAAGCTCTCTTTGGAAGAAATCCATAATACAGAGGACATTATACCAGTAAGCATTGATCTCCACTGGCTTGCCGTGGCGGGGGGTGGGCAGAATCTCCCCCACCCTCACATCCATCCAGGTCACTTGGTCATAGCCTTCCCCTGCATGGATCAGGCCGTCCTCCTCCATGGCAATATTGAAATCCGTTCCCTCTCTGTACCGACAGACGATTTCCCGCATCACTGCCCAGGCATCCGAAACGAACTTTGCATCCTCCGTCCGTCTGTAATATTCGTACACTGCTATCACGAACAAAAGAGCGGCATCCACTGTATTATACCGGGGCTCCTGCTTGCCCTCCGGAAATAAATTCGGCATCAGCCCCTTCCTGCAATACATCATAAAAGTCCTCAGTATGCTTTCCGCCACATCAAACTGCTTCGTGGAGATACAGCATCCCGGCAGGGAAATCATAGTGTCCCTCCCCCAGTCCTCAAAAAAGGGATAGCCGGCCAGTATAGTCCGATTGTCCGTGGAAGCACGCCAGGATATAAACTGATCTGCCGCTGCCGCCAGCACCCGGGCCGTTTCATCCCGGAATCCGGCCTTCTCCCGCAGCCCTTCTCTGTACCGGGCCAGCTTTTGCGCAATCCGCAGGGCACCGCCCGACCCCGACTGCAGGCTCCAGCTCCCGGATATGGGCGCCGTGCTGTAAAGGATCTCCCCTGTAAGCCTCTCTCCCGGCCGAATTTGAAACAAAATCCTGTGATTTGCCGCCGTGCAGCCGGTGGCACTCCTGCCGTCACAGACATCATACGCGTAATAAAGACCGCTTTGATAGCTTACAGGCTGCTGCAACAGCAAACCGTTGGTCTCACAGTAAAGGCTTCTTCCGTCAGATTCGATCACAGCGGAAGCAATCTTCTGTCCGGCTGCTTCCACAATACTCACCCCGGAAAGAGAAAAACCCTGCTCTGCTGAAAGCTCCGCCCCCTTGGGCACAAACTCCATCTGCGGGATTACCAGCAGCTCCGCTTTCTCCTCCGACCGGTTCCGTATTTCATAGGTGATGCCCACCGTGTTCTCACCCGGCGCCAGCGCCACCGTCTTTACAATCTCTATTCCTTCCGTCTCATAACGCCAGACCGGGTAATCTTCATAAGAAAAAGACGTCAGGAAGCGATAACCTGTCTCACGCCTTTCGGGTATCGTAAAGTCCTGGGTGGAAAGATGAATTTCCTCCTTCCCATGACCCAGGGTCTCCTCCAGCCTGTGTACCATATTATAACGGTGGTTCGGCGCCTCCGAGCGATCGCAGCTCATAAGCACGGCATGGTCGTTTCTGGTACAGGAGCCGGCCATGGTAAGCGACGAAAAACCTCCCAGACCGTTGGTCATCAGGTAGCAGTTCTCCTGCCCCCGCTCCATTGTCTTAAAATCCTGTCTTCCAAATATATATTTCACTGTCATTCCTCCACAGTTCCCTATTACCGGGGATTCCCCTCTTATGCCGCCGGAATCCGCTCCGGCCGCAGTAATTCGTGTATTCCGATTAATGCGATGGTATCACAGAATCCATTCTCAGTCAACGAAGCGATTTGAGTTTCGAAACTCTTCAATAATATTTTTCGTTGTAATATTATTGAATTTTTGCTATAATAGCCTAAATGTGCAAACGGCATTTCGAAAGGGAGTTTCGTAATTCATGACTACAATAAATGACATTGCAGCAAAACTGGGTGTATCCAAAAGCACGGTGTCCAAGGGCCTGAACAATGCCACTGACATCAGTGATGAAATGCGTAAAAAAATCCTTGAAACCGCAGTAGAGCTGGGCTATCACAACAAACGGCTGCTCAGCCGCGAAAAAAAGCTGTGTATCATCATCGAAAACATGGATTACCAAACCCAGGATCAATTTGGCTATGACATGATTCTGGGCTTTCGGCAGATGACGGAGCCGGAAGGCTGGACTATAGATATAGTACCTGTTGACAAAGACTTTCAGCGCCAGATCCCCTATGGCGTCTTCATGATACAAAACGGTTACCTTGGAGCCTTTATCCTGGGATTCTCCCTGGTCGATCCCTGGATGACAGAGCTTGCCACCAGCAAGATCCCCGCCGTCCTTTATGACAACCAGATAGACAGCAATCCCAGGATTGCCTCGGTGGGATGCGACAGCCAGGAGGGCTTTAACCAGGCGGTTAAGCACCTTCTGGACCTGGGACACAGAAAAATAGGCCTCCTCTCCGGGCCGCTGGAATCTTATATTCTAAGGGCAAGATACAATGCCTACATAAATGCTCTCTCAAAATATAACCTGGAGATCAACGAAGACTATATCGGCCTTGGCTACTATGTCTGTGACTCCACCAGAGAACATGTACAGCGCATGTTTGATCTTGGTGTGACAGCCATCATCTTCTCCCACGACATCCGCGCCATATCTGCCATCACGGAATGTGCAAATCGCGGAATCCGCATTCCGGAGGACTTGAGCATCATCGGCTTTGACGATCTGCCCATGACTGCCCTTACGGATCCTCCCCTGACTACCATTCGCCAGGACCGTATTGCTCTGGGCAAGGCCGGCTGGTATGCCATGTCCTGCCTGCTGAATGATCTGCCTATCAGCTCTGTCATGCTGCGGGCGCCGTTAATCGTCAGGAGCTCTACGGGACCTGTGCGAAAACCTTTTAACTTTTAGATCATCAACTTTTAATATAATACATTTTCGCCTCATATGGACGCAGTTTATTAAGACTGCGTTCTTTTGTATTGTCCGAATAATTGGACAGCAATAGTTTCATTCCATGCCGCTCTTCTGCACCGGCGCATATTGCCGCGCACTCCTGAGGGCAAACCGTCTCCTCCCCGAAAAAGTTGCAGATTACCAGCAGCTTTTCTTCTGCAGTTTCCCGCGTATAAGCAAAAATCCGGGGATCCTCCCTGCACAGCAGTGCAAATCTGCCTTCTACCATGACAGAGTACCTTTTTCGGAACTCAATCAACTGCCTGTAAAAGTTCCAGACAGAAGTGTCCCGCGCCATCTGCTCCGCCGCGTTAATCTCCCTGTAATTGGGATTCACTTTCAGCCAGGGGGTTCCCTTCGTAAAGCCAGCGTTTTCACTGCCGTCCCACTGCATGGGCGTGCGGGCATTGTCCCGGCTTTTGGCATAAATACTTTCCATCACGGATTCCTGTGAATATCCCGCTTCCAGCCTCTCCCTGTACAAATTAACGGTCTCAATATCCCGGTACTCCTCCGGCTCATAGCGCACATTTGTCATCCCCAGCTCTTCCCCCTGATAGATAAAGGGCGTGCCCTGCATTCCGTGCAGAAGAAGGGCCAGCATCTTGGCGCTTTCCTCCCGGTATGCTCCGTCATTTCCCCAGCGGGACACAATCCTGGGCAGATCATGATTATTCCAGAAAAGACTGTTCCAGCCACACCCGTAAAGCTGAGTCTGCCACTTTTCCAGGACCGCCTTAAATTTTAAAAAGGGCAGGGGCGCCAGATCCCATTTTTCCTTTCCTGGAATCTGGTCAAGACAAATATGCTCAAACTGGAACACCATGGAGAACTCACTTCCATCCGGCGCGCTGTACAGCTTTGCCCGCTCCACATCCGCTCCCCAGGCTTCTCCCACTGTGAGATAATAGCCCTTCTGAAAAGTCTCCCGGCTCAGTTCCCGGATAAATTCATGGAGTCTGGGGCCGTTACAGGTCACCTGAAGCTCCGGATCCTTGGCAATCTGGTCAATGACATCCAGCCGAAATCCCGCCACACCCTTATCCAGCCACCAGTTAATCATGTCATAAATCTCCCTGCGCACTTTAGGGTTTTCCCAATTCAGGTCCGGCTGCTTTACGGAAAACTGGTGAAAATAGTACTGCCCCAGTTTAGGCACCCACTGCCACGCAGGGCCTCCGAAGACGGAACGCATATCATTTGGATACTTACCCTCCACCCCGTCCCGCCAGACATAGTAATCATGATAAGGGTTTTCCCTGCCCTTTACCGCCTCCTGAAACCACCTGTGCTCGTCGGAACTGTGATTCAAAACAAGATCCATGAGAATGCCGATCCCGTGATCCTTTGCCTCCGCAAGCAGGCACTCCATATCCTCCAGACTGCCAAACATAGGATCAATATCCTGATAATCGGATATGTCATAGCCGTTATCGTCCTGAGGCGATCTGCAGACCGGTGAGAGCCAAATACAGTCGATCCCCAGCTTTTCCAGATAAGGCAGCCTGCCGATCAGGCCCTTTATATCCCCAATCCCGTCGCCGTTGCTGTCCTGAAAACTGCGGGGGTAGACCTGATAGATCACCGCCCTCTTCCACCAATCCTTTTCTTGCATTATAAACATATATTACTCCTTTTCACGCATAATGATACAGCACATACTCCCTGCTTATCAAATACCTTCAAACTTCCTCTTTATCATCCATATTCATTTCCAGCCTATAATAAATGTCAAAATCTCGAATCAGTCTATCAATATCCCCATTCTCCAGTTCCCATATCCATGCACTTAGCTCATTAATCGTAATGATTTCTTCGATTGCCTTTCTATATCGGTCTTCCAGCACTGTCATACCACCTGAACGCGCCGCTATATATTTATCCAGCGCATTCAGGACCTCTTCTTTTCCTTGCCTTGTCTTAATCACAAAGCTGACAGGGAAGTGCATAACCTTATCAATGTCTAAAAGGTACTTGTCGTAGTTGTTGACTTCCGTAACTTGAAAAAATCTGCCAATCGGCCGCATTACAAAGTCAATACCACCATCATTGGCATTGGTCCTGCCGGTTTTATATAACTCTAATCTCACTTCTTCTACCATTTCGCGTGAATAGCCAAAATACACTTTCACATTCTGATAATGGTTTTTCAGTATGGCAAAACTGATCAGTTCAAAAACTCTTGCTTCCGCATCTTCAGAAAGAAGCTCATTAATCTTCTTCCTCTTCTGAAAATAATCCTCCGTCTGCTGCAATTCCTCTAATGTACGAATAAGTGTATTGTCTTTTTCCTGAAGCAATTGAATATATTTCTCAATTATCTTACAGGTAATTTTACTTATATCACACCCCTCGGCATATAAATAGTCTATATGAATCAAGTATTTACCATTGTTAACAATAATCAAATCATTTACAGTGTTTTTGACTTTATTGTGAAATTCCCCATTTACGCGAGAGTTGAGAGCATGATTTTGTAGTTTACTGCCGCCATACAAACTACGGTAAAAATTGACGAGACGCATATAATCATATCCCTCAAATTGACAATACTCTTTTCTTTTCCCGTAATACTCTTCTGTGTAAAAATGTAAAATAGAATAAACTGCATAAATACTTGCCAAACTTCTGCGGGTCTTACTATTGCCATGAACCGCATTCATCTTCTTATCCAGATATTGAAGCATCGGACTGTTGTCATACATCTGCTGATAATCAGATGGAAACTCTTTCTTTAACGCATCTTCAATAAATTCTTCCGTAATGTTCAAACTACTCACCTCGTATATGCTTAGATTTAGCACTTGTTTTCCTGACTCTGACTTTTTGAAGGCATTTCCCAAGCCGTTCATTTGCAATTCCCGTACGCCGCAGACCTATCTCATAGTATTCTTCATTTAGGTCTATCCCTACGCATATCCGTCCCAGTCGGACACCTACGGCAGATGTTGTAAATGACCCCGAAAACGGATCCAGAACCACATCACCCAGATTTGAAGATGCCCTCACGATTCTCTCCAAAAGTGCCTCCGGCTTTTGTGTAGGGTGATTCTCATATTCATCCATCTTAAATCTGACCCTGCTGAAATCCCATACATTTCCCGGCACTTTTTGAGTACTATATAATTGGGGGGGATTTTTTCGGTAATCAATCAGCCTTCGCTTAGCGCCAGTTTTTGCCTCAACAAGAATTTGGTCTGAATTAAAAATATATTTTGCACTTCTGTTTTTATTTATCATCAGGATCGGTTCATAGAGAGAGCCATATATCTTTTTGGATTGCACTCCCGAACTGTCATATGCCCAGATGATCCTGCAAAGAACATTATAATTTTCGGATACAAACACATCCAGATACGGCATATGCTGTGTTGCTGTCATAAAATACATCGTTCCGGTATCAGAGAGAACCCTCATACATTCATTGATCCACGTTTTACACCACTCAACATAGTCTTGTACATTTTTCCATTTATCAGTGTTATTTCCAAAGTCTTTTCCGATATTATAAGGCGCATCAGCAAAAATAAGTTGGACAGATTTGTCTTTCATATTCCTTAAAACTGAGAGGCTATCCCCTAAAATAGCCATAGAATTGCTATTTTGCCGATGCTCTTCCGCGATTGGAACAGAAAATAAATTATTAAAGTCAAATTCAGCTTCTGAAAATCTGCATCCGTCTGTCACCTGATCAAATGCCTCTTCTTCATAAGCTAACGCAATTTGTTTGCCGTCTTCCATCTCCATACCTCAAGCAGTTTTCTCTGTTATGAAAAATATTTCCTGTTTCCTATTTTACAATAATTATCTGCGCATTGAAACGGGAATTTTTATCTATTTCAGCAAAAACTATAATTTCCCAATCCGCACCGCTGCGCCTGCAATTCATTTGCTTATAAGATGCGAATATGATACAATCGAAAGGGTAATCAGGCCGATAACCTGGATAATCAGCCCCATTGCCCCATCCGGACAAATTTGTGCAATGCCGGTCAGGACTTTCCCCTTACTGCCAGGTATAATTATCTCACACAGGAGGGATCGGATCAATGTCACTGCATCTGATACAACAGGCAATCTGCTATATGGAGGAGCACCTTTTTGAAGATATAAGCTATGTGGACGCTGCAAAAAGCGTGCATATGTCCGGCTACAATTTTCACAGAACCTTCAGCTTTGTTACGGGAATGACAGCTAACGAATACATCCGGAAGCGACGTCTTACATTGGCGGCCCAGGAGCTGCAGTCCACCGATATATCGGTGATCGATGCCGCCTATAAATACGGCTACGAATCTCCGGAAAGCTTTTCCAAGGCATTTTCCCGTTTCCACGGCTCCACTCCAAAGCAGGCCAGGCAGAAAGGTGTTAAGCTGCATTTATTCAATCCGCTTGTGATCAAAATAATTATGGAAGGCGGTAGTATTATGGATTACAGAATGGAGCATCAAAAGGGCCAGCAGTTTCTTACATTGGTGAAGTCTTTCCCCATTGAAATTATCAATGACGACAATGACCACAGCATTCCCGATTTCTGGGCCGAGTGCTGGGCAAAGAACATGATTGACCCCATGAAGCAGCTGCGCAAAGAAGGGAAAAGAGATCTGTACGGCTTATGCAGCCCCGCAAAGAACGGCGAGTCCCATTTTGATTACGGAATCGGCATTTTACTGGATGAAGACACCGACATGTCAAAGCTGGAACAGTTTACAAAGAACGGTTATTCCATCTGGAAGACAAACTCGGCAGACTATGCCGTATTTCAGTGTTTCGGGCCTGACGGCAACTGTCTGGGCGATACCTGGAGCAGATTTTTCAAAGAATTTTCTCCCCAGACCGGGTATGTGCAGACAGACGACTCGGACTATGAGATCTATTTTGAAAAAGGAGCACCCGAGCTGTTCTGCGAGCTGTGGGTTCCCGTTGAAAAGAAAGGGTCATGAATTATGTACGATAACTATATCTTCGACTTATACGGCACGCTGGTAGACATACACACCAACGAAAGCAAGGCTTCCCTGTGGAAATATATGGCAGGTTATATGACCCTCCAGGGTGTCCCCTATACCGGGCCGGAGCTGCGCAAAAGGTACAGGGCATTGATCGCTGCCCTGCGCCTGGAGCAGTATGAAAAATACAAAACACAGCTCCCCGGCCTGTCGCCGGATGAGATCGAGATAGATTTATCGGCAGTCTTTTCCCTGCTGTACGGCGAAAAGGGCACGGCAGCGACACCACAGATGCTTGCAGACTGGGCACTGATGTACCGTACAGTTTCCTTACAGCGCCTCCGCCTCTTTGAAGGGGCGGAAACGCTGCTTACGGAATTGCACCGCCTGGGAAAAAAAGTCTATCTTCTTTCCAACGCCCAACGCCTGTTTACTGAACCTGAGCTGCGGCACCTGGGAATTTATGATCTGTTTGACGATGTGCTGATTTCCTCGGACATCGGCTTCATGAAGCCTTCTCCGCGATTTTACGGCGCATTGTTAAAAAAGCACCGCCTTGATCCAGAGGTTTCCGTAATGGTCGGAAATGACTGGCAGGCCGACGCCTGGGGCGCTTACAACTGCGGTCTCGCCTGTATGTACGTCCATACAGCCCAATCCCCTGAGCTCACCGGCCAGCTTCCCCCGGGCTGCACACGCCTGAACACTATCCTGGATGTGCTTTCAGCCTAACCCCATGCCGCAGCTTTGCTGCGCCTCAAATGCAGATCAAGCCAGGCCCAGCCAGTTCTTCAGCGGGTTGACTTCTTTTGCCCGCTTTAAAATGTCGTCCTTGTTCTCCCTCACATACCGGAACAGTTTTGTAATCTCTTCCTCGGTAAAACCCTGTCTCTTGTCCAGAACTCCATCCGGGACGATAAATTCTGCGTACTCTTCTTCCCGCATAAAACTGATGCGGGCAAATTTCCGCCCTTCCTTTGTTAATATACCAGATATAAAGGTTTCCATCTTTTCCTCCTTCCGGTGAGTCATTCCTTTGAAAGATTTCCGTCCGGAATGTAATCATTTCTGACCCAGGTATTGCCTGAGCACTTCCATCAGCTTTTCCAGATCAAAGGGCTTTGCCAGATGGGCATTCATTCCCGCACTTTTTGCCTCCTGCACGTCATCCGCAAAGGCATTGGCCGTCATGGCTACAATAGGCACAGCAGCAGCATCCTCCCTTTCCAGGGCCCGTATGGCTGAGGTGGCCTCATAACCGTTCATCACCGGCATCTGCACATCCATCAAAATCAAATCATAATAGCCCGAAGGGGAAGCGGAAAACATATCCAGGGCTGCCCTGCCGTCCTCGGCCTCTTCTGTCCTGATTCCGGTCATTCCCA
Source organism: uncultured Lachnospiraceae bacterium (assembly GCA_947575805.1). GTDB lineage: Bacteria > Bacillota > Clostridia > Lachnospirales > Lachnospiraceae > Acetatifactor. The sequence continues at coordinate 69,341 of CANPOY010000003.1, read as the reverse complement.
GAATCTCCCTGGCAATTTCCCGGTTCAGCTCAATATCCTCCACCAGCAGGATCCGTTTATCCGAAAAGTCGGTCTTTGTCACCGCCTCCGCCCGAGAGGCCGCACCGCCTTCCGGGCACCCACACTTCAATTCACAGAACAGCCTGCCAAGCCCCGATTGAAAGACCGGCTTGCTCAGGAAAGCATTGATTCCCGCCGCCCTGGCTTCCGTCTCGATCTCCGTCCAGTCATACGCGGAAAGAATCATCAGCGGCACCTCCCCGCCGGCAATACCGGCAATCTGCCTTGCGGTTTTCAGATCGTCCGTCGTCGGTATCTTCATGCCCAGAATCACCGCATAGAGGCTGTTCCCTTCCTGCCTGAGGGCCTGTACCCGCTCCACCGCCGCCTCACCGGACGGCACCCATTCACTGTCCATACCGATTTCATCCAGCATCCTGCAGGTTGACTCACAGAATATGCGGTCATCATCGACAACCAGGACTGACAGACCCGCCAGCTCGTCATAGGACATCTCCTCCCTGTCCTGAAGTCTTAAACAGATCGTGACGGTAAATCTGGAACCCTTTCCCGGCCTGCTTTCTACCCGGATGTCACCGTTCATCATACGCACAATGTTCTGAGTGATGGCCATTCCCAGGCCCGTTCCCTGGATTTTGCTGCTGCGGCTGTCCTCCGCCCGGGAAAAGGGTTCGAAGATATGTTCTATGTATTCCTCCGACATGCCGATGCCGTTATCCTCGAATATAAACTCATAGCACCCTGTCAGCTGTTCGGAAACCGGCTTCTCCCTGACAGTGAGCTTTATACTGCCGCCGTCGGGCGTGTATTTCACCGCATTCCCCATAATATTGATGAATACCTGCTGGATACGCAGACTGTCTCCCACTACATCCTCGTGCTTCAGATTCAGAATATGAACCTGCAGCTCATGCTTATGTTCCTTTACCTGGGGCTGTATCATCACCAGCAGCTCATTCAGCAGATCGGATAAACTGAATTCCTCTTCGTTCAGAGTAATTTTTCCCGATTCTATTTTACTCATGTCCAACACTTCGTTGATCAGCCCAAGCAGGTGTCTGCTGGACGCGGTGATTTTACCCAGCGCGTCCCGAACCCGCTCCTTATTATCAATATGGGCAGTAGCAATCGCGGTCATTCCGATAATGCCGTTCATGGGCGTGCGGATGTCATGGGACATCTTGGACAGAAAATCTGACTTTGCATGGTTGGCACGGTTTGCTGCCTCATAAGCTTCCTGCAGGGCCTGCTTCTTCTTATTCTCTTCCCTGGCCAGTTCGTCCACACAGCGGAAGCCCAGCACCATGACATGTTCCTTATCATCCGCGCTTACATCCGCAAAATGGATCTCAAAATATTCATGATGCAGTTCATTGGGCTTCACCTGGTAGCGAAAGGAAAAGTCCTTCTCCTCTCTGAATCGATCTATGACCGTCTCCGGACGTGCCAGGGCTCCCAAGGTCTCCTGATACTCCGGCAGCGCCAGCGCCTCCATATATTCACCAAATGCCCTGGAAAATCCCTCCTTATATCCGCTCTCCGCATTCGCTCCGCTCCTTAACGTATCCGCCACACTGATAAGGGTATACATATCTTTGTCCAGATTCACATAATACACAGCGGCATAATCCCGGCTGAGGGCAGCCACAATCCTGAGCTGGTGTCGTTCCTTCTCACTGCTCTCCCGAATCAGCTTCCTCTGCCTTTTCCGCACACTGTAGATAAGGCTCCCCACCACGGCAGCAGCCGCCAGAGCCAGCATAAGTATCACCAGCAGATACCGAACCGGATAGATATAATCCACAAAGTCCTCCATTCTGTAGGACATATTCAGGCCGGCATCAATGACATCGCTGATCTCTTCCTCCGTCAGTGACTCCAGGGATTTGTTCATGACGGAAAAGGCAGCTTCATCAATATCGGAATACGCGGTCATACCTGCCCAGGATTCAAACCGGTAATTTTCCCACTGAACAAGCTCGGAAAACCTTGCATTCTTAGACTGGTAATTGTACTCGATGGTATTGAGCAGCGTGGCATCTGCCCTGCCGCTTCGCACGGCTTTGAGACAATCCTTGGCTGTCTTACAGTAGACGATTTCTATCTCCCCTAAGTCAGAAGGCATATTGTTTTCCCAATAGGAACGCCCTTTTGTAAGGGCCATCCGCATTTTTTTCTCCCTGCTTACCGCACGGTCTCTCCCGGTGATCAGTACGCTTTTGTACTCCATAAATGCAGAAGTGGTCCTGAAATTCTCATCTTTTGAAGTGATTACCAGGGAAGAACCGATGTAAAAGTCAATCACCCCATTCTGCAGCAGCTCCTTCCAGTCGTCCTCCCGGCTGATGGGATACAGCTCAATGTTCAGACCTGTCTTTTCCTTTATCCTCCGCAGCAGTTCCACATAAATACCGCCATAAGTCCCATCAGGAGAAACAAAGGCCAACGGCTCCGTTTTTTCATAAAAGCCTACCGTAATCCTGTTCCCCTGGGTAATAAATTTCCTCTCTTCTGCGGTATAGGCAATATTATTCCTGTTTGCGCCGGTGATACAGCTCCCCAGCAACCGGCCCATCAAGTCCGGCTCATACATAGTGATCTGCTGCATGCCGCTGTTCAGCTCGGCCAGAAGAGCCTGGTTTCCCTTCCGCACCGTGTAATAGAAGGGGGTGGCGTTCAGAACGGATACCAGCTTGGAATCGGGCACTTGGTTCGCTGCGGTGAACATTACCATATCCACCTCTCTTTCCTGCAAAGCCCTGATCTTATCCTCCATAGAACTGATATAAACCGGCTCATAGGTAAAATCCTGCTCCTCCGCAAAACGGGCCAGCTCCACATTGTTGGTGGAATCCTCCGTCACCGCTATTACGGCGCCGTCAAAGCTCTTATAATCATTATAATAAAAGCCGCTGTCCTCCAGGGCAAACAGGCCGGGCGCAATGTAGCCCCCCACAATGGCCGAGAAATCCATGTACTCCTCACGCTCTTCCAGCCATGTGGTGGGCAGGAGAATGTCAATCCTGCCGTCCTCCAGCATTTGTACTCCCTCAGACCAGTTGCACTTCACATATTCGCACTCCCAGCCGTTGATTTCCGCCAGTCTCTCAATATAATCCTTGCAGTATCCTGCAACATTGCCCTCTTCGTCAAAATACAGCAGCTCATTAATGCCGCAGGAAATCCGCACTATCTTTTCGGAGGCACCTTCCGACGCCAGCACAGCCCCCGTCCCCAGCGTGAGGCTCAGAAACATGACACACACACCTATCGTAATCTTGAAATTGAAGCGCTTTTTTTCCTGCTTCTTTTTCCCGTTCAGCAGCCTTTTCATCAATCTTTCACCTGTTTCCCGTTTTCTTGAATTTCATCCAGAAAAAAACCGGCTCCGTTAAAACGGAGCCGACACTATTATAAATATCGCATAACTGGTCACAACACAGCAGCCCTCGGATAGAACGAGTATCGATCCCTTCTTGACTGATTGTAACATGACCGTAATCCATGTGTCAATTTTTTTCCTGCTGCAGCGGGAGACCCGGATTAGCCCTTTACCGCCCCTGCAGTCATACCGTTGACCATAAACTTTACCAGGCAGAAATAAAGGATGACTATGGGTACCGCAATGAACACAGCCCCTGCCGCGAAACGGGCAAACTCCGTGTCTCCCAGGCTCATCAGCCCTACGGCAACGGTATAAAGATCCTTTTCCTTCAGCAGCAGCTTGGGAAGAATAAAGTCGCTCCAGGGAAAGGTGAAGCTGGTCAGAGTCGTGTAAACGATAATGGGCATGGAGATGGGCAGGTTGATCCGTGTAAACACCTGGAAGTTCGTGGCCCCGTCAATCCTGGCCGCTTCGTCGATAGAGGACGGGATGGTGTCGAAGAATCCCTTCTGGGTCAGATACCCCATGGGCGCATTGGCGCTGTAAATCAGGATCAGCCCCCACATATTGTTGATCAGCCCGAACTGTGTCATAATGATATACACCGCAATCATTCCCATGAAAGAAGGGAACATCCCCAAAAGCAGAGTAGTCTTCATCATGGTCTTTCTGGCCTTGAACTGAAAGCGGGACATGGTGTAAGCCGTCAGGATCGTCAGAAAGGTGCCCACAAGACAGCTCATCACCGCAATAAACAAGGTGTTGCGGAACCAACGGGGGTAATTGTACATGGCAGTATCCGTGAACAATGTCTTAAAGGTATCCAGGCTGTATGCGCTGGGAAAAAATCCCTCAAAGGAATATATGGAGCCCGACTTGCTGAAGGACGCCAATATCAGCCACAGGCACGGAAAGAAAAAGATAAAGCAAACAGCAAGCAATATGATATATGTGACACATGTGTCAGCTACTTTGGAAGCTTTCATCGGAACGTGTCCTCCTCCTTATACGACGCACTTCGGGTATAAATCACCAGAGAGATCAGGGAGGTGATCAGGAATATCACCAGGCTGATAGCGGCGCCGATATTATAATAATTATTGCTGATAGACAGGTTATAGAGCCAATTGATCAGCAGATCCGTGTCACTGGCCAGAAAATACCCGTCTATATACAGCCCGCCTCTTAAGAAATAAAAGACACCGAAATTGTTGAAATTACCGATAAACTGTCCCAGCAGCACCGGAGTGGTGGAAAACAATACAAAAGGCAGGGTGATGCGCCGAAACTGCTGCCAGGGGGTAGCCCCGTCGATCTTCGCGGCCTCCAACAGAGTCATATCCCGGTTGGACAGAATCCCGGTGGCCAGCAGCATAATCGAAGGAATGCTGACCCAGGCGTTGACGCCCAGACCGATCAGCCTGGCAATCCACTTTGCGTCGATGTCCAGAAACCCTATGGCCCTGTGGCCTGCCGCCGTAATGAGCTGGTTGATGGGGCCGCCGTAGGAGAACATAAACTTAAAACCCAGCAGCGTGATAAAGCCCGGAACCGCATAGGCAAGTATGGGAAAGGATCTCCAGAAAACCTTCCCTTTTACACAGTCCTTGTTGAGCAGAAGCGCCAGCCCTAAGCCTGCAAAATAATTCAGGGCTGTAGAGCAGACCGCCCAGAGCAGGTTCCAGCCCAGAATCCTGCCAAAGGTAGGCGCAAACTGGGACAGGGTGGTGATCTGCACGAAATTATCCAGTCCCACCCAGTCTACCAGCTTAGGCGGCACGATACTCCCGCCGTAATTGGTAAACGCAATGGCAATCATGAAGACAATGGGAAGGATATTAAAAACACAGACCCCCAGAATCGGCAGGAACAGCACGGTCTTATAAAATTTCCTGTCTAAAAGCTGCTTTGCATCCTCTTGAAATGTCGCCGGCCGTCCGCCTCTTTCCAGGAGCTTCTGAGTCTCTCTGGCATCCCGCACATTGGACACATGAACCGCCGCAAGGAGCAGAAGCGCGATCACTGCCAGAATGCCCATGAGCAGCATGACCACGGAGTTATCTCCCTCTATCCCCAGCCAGGTGTCCGCTTCCCTGGTGCCAAGGGTAAAAAGCCCCGCCAGATCTGCCCCTCCCCGAAATATGAAATAAGCAATGCCCAGGGCCAGGACTGCCAGATAAAGCAGCCCCTTTCCCACCTGGCCGTACATGAGCTGGCCCAGCCCCATAAGACACATGCTTGCTTTCACCTTTTTATTTGGCATACTTTTGTTTGGCACTTTTTTATCTGCACTTTTCATGTTAATTTTCATGCCTTTCTGAATCTGTCCGCTTGTTTCTACCGATCTGTCTCTGCTGATCCGGCCCTGTCAGTTTGTTCCCGCCAGCGTATGCACCGCGTCATAGATCTGGACGTCTACAGATGCCAGCCCGTTCTTAATGTCGTCCAACGTCTTGTACTTTTTCTCCGCCTCGGGCCGGAATGCGTCCTTGGCCAGATCCTCAAAGAAGGTCTGCCCCGGCGTCCAGATCTGTTCCACCGCCCGGATGGAGGGCATGACCACAATATTGCCCGCGTCCAGGTTATGGTACATGATCTCGGACACTCCTCCCACCGCATCCGCCACGTCGCTTCTGGCAGGAACAATACCCAGCATTTCATTTCGGCGGAGCATCATCTCATAACCTGCGGCAAACTCCACAAAAGCCAGGCAGGCGTTGGGAGATTTTGTATATGCACTGATAGCATAGCCGTTGACACCCCCCATAGCCTTTAAGGGAATCAGCTCAGGATTCTCTTCCGTCAGGTCGCCGCTTGCCGGAAGCTTAGGTATCTCCGTAATTACCAGATTTTCCTTCGCCAGAGCCCCGGCCTCTTCCTCGCTCATCCCCTGCGCCTGGTACGCCAGCCGCAGCTCCTTTAAAAACAGGGTATAGACATCCGGGGTGGTCATAGTGGCAAAATAGGTCCCGTCTGCCAGCTTACTATATGCGCTCACCGTAATGGAATCGTCGATACAGCCCTCGTTCATCAAGGCTGCCTGCTGTAAGAGCACATTGGCACCGATCTCCGCATTACCGGCGGAAAAGCCCAGATCATCCGCATTGGTATTATTATCCCCAAATACATAGCCGCCATAGGAAAAGAGAAATCCGGAAGAGAAATACACATCATAAAGAGAACGCATATATCCGTAATGGCCATCGTTCTTTGCCACGATCTCCCGGGAATACCTGTACATATCGTTCCAGTTTTCCACCATGTCCGGCACCTGATTACCGTTTTTATCCCAAGTGGTCTCCCAGTCTTCGGGCAGCAGGTCTTTGCGGTAATACAGCATGGAGGACTGTACGTTTACCGGCACGCCCATGTAATACTGAACTCCGTTTACAGTAGCCTTATACGCATTCCAGGCATTCTCCGGGATCTGGGAAAAGCACTCCAGGCTCTCTGCCGGAACAGGATAAATATGCTTTCCCTCCACATACTTCATCAGCACGTCATTGGCCTGATAGAGTACATCCGGACCGTACCCGTAAGGGCCGTCATCCGCCAGATTGCTGTACTGATCCATATTGGCGTCTACCGCCACGATACCGTAATCCGCATATTTTGCATTAAAGGCGTCGATCAGCTCCCGGAAGTAACCCTGCTCAATGGCTGTATCGTTCTCCAGAACCCGGATCGTGACATTCTGCTCCAGCTCACCGCTGAAAATATTGCTTAAGTCCACGCCGCCGGTATTTGCCCCGGCGCTTGCTTCTCCCCCGGCCTGCCCTGTACCTTCTCCGGACCGCCCTCCGCCCTGTCCGCTGTCACCGCCGCAGCCGCTAAGCAGCCCGGCACACAAAACACCTGATAAAACCAGCGCCGTTATCTTCTTTTTCATCTTACCTCCTATTCCGCCGAACGGAAAATCACAAAGCCCTCGGCTTCCAAGCAGCCGTCTGCAAAGCCGTTTCCGGCTACGACTTCACCCTCGGCTTCCACCATCCTTGTTTCCTTCGTCCGATTGCAGTACAGCGTCAATGCTTCTTCCTCCAGAAAGCGCTTCAGCACGAACAGCCCATTCTTACTATACACCCGGATGCCGCCTGTCTGCACTGCCTTTTCCTTCCTCAGAGCCAGCAGGTCTTTCATCTTTTCCATACAGTCCGTATCCCAATGACTCTCATCCCAATCGAAGCAGCGCCGATTGTCCGGATCATAACCTCCCTCCAGCAAGATTTCCGTACCATAATAGAGGCAGGGAGCGCCCACAAACATAGCCATCACCGCCAGCGCCGACAGCAGTTTGTTCCTGTCACGTCCCACCCAGGTATAAAACCGATCCGTGTCATGGGAATCCAGCAGGTTCATCATCATCCGGTTCACCTGGTCCGTATTGCGCATCAGAAGACCGTTGAGCTTCCAGGCAAACTGCTCCGCGTCAAAGGTTCCAAAGGCATAATAATCCAGGCATGCCTTGGTAAAGGCATAGTTCATAATACTGTCGTACTGATCTCCCTGCAGGAAGGGATTGGCGTCATGCCAGTTCTCTCCGATGACGGCACAGTCCGCTTTCACTGCTTTCACCCGCTTGCGGAACAAACGCCAGAAATCGTGGGACACTTCATCGGATACGTCCAGACGCCATCCGTCTATATCATACCTTTCGATCCAGGATACCGCAATATCCAGCAGGAACTCCTGCACCTGCGGATTGGAGGTGTTAAACTTCGGCATGTAATCGCAAAAGGAAAACACTTCATAATTCAGGGGATCCTTCTCCGGTCTCTCCCCCCGGATGATAAACCAGTCAAAATAGGGCGACTCCTTTCCCCGCTCCACCACGTCCTGAAACTGGGCCAGATTCTCACTGCAATGGTTAAATACAGCGTCCAGCACCACCCGGATCCCCCTGACATGGGCCTCCCGCACCAGCCTTCCGAAATCCTCGTTGCTTCCGAAATGACTGTCAATATTGTCATAATCGGAAATATCGTACTTGTGATTGGAGACGGATTGAAATACAGGAGTAAGATACAGGGCATTTATCCCCAGCCCCTTAATATAATCCAGCTTTTCGGTAATTCCCGGAAGATCCCCGCCGGCAAAGCTTTTGGGGTGCGGCTTCTCCCCCCATTTCATATTGACATAAGTGTCGTTTTTATCCTGCCAGCCCCTGCAGAAGCGCTCCACAAAAATCTCATAGAACACTGCGCTTTCCATCCAGGGCACTTCCCTGTGAATGTCCGCCGAATTAATATACGGCAATTGAAAAAAGTTAAAATATGCCAGGGAAAAATCATAGGTATCGCTCAATCCATCCTCCGAATAATACTGCTCTTTCCCCCGGGCCAGCAGCTTAAAGATATAGCCGAGCCTTACATCCTCCAGCTTCAGCTTCACCTCATACCAGGCAAACAGCCTGTCCTCGTACTTCCGTTCCATCCTCCCGCTGAGCTGACGCATCTGAATGACATATTTATTTTCAAATATCACCCAGACCTCATCTATCGGATCCTTCCTGTCCACACGAAGCCGAAGCACTACCTCCTTCTCTGAAACCGGGAAGCAGTACCGGGAATCCGGTACATGTAAAATAGCCTGTTCATTCATATCAATCCTCCATACCCCATCCATGTCATTCTGAGTGAAATGACCCGGATTTTCTTTCCTACTTCCAGACATGCCGCCGCAAACAATCCACGCGAACCCGGAATTAGAACTTCTTCTCACACTTTACATTGACAAAAAGGCACCCACAGTATATAAATAAGCTATGAGCAAAAAATATACCATTCGAGATATTGCCAGGCAGGCAGGCGTTTCAGTAGCCACCGTATCCTATGTAATCAACCATCGGGAAGACCAACGCATCAGTGACGAGACCAAAAAGAAGGTATGGCAGATCGTCAATTTGCTGGACTACAAGCCGAATTCCTCCGCAAAATCTCTCGCCACCAACAAAACCTATAATATAGCCCTTTTTCTGCGCCGGGAGAAATCCCTTTACAAGCGCTCCGAACAGCTTGCAGTTGCGGATGCCCTGGCCGCAGTGCTTCAGTCCCATGGATACCATCTGCTGCTGGAAAGCGAAGAAAATGTTTCCCGAATCGACTACGCAGACGCTATTCTCTGCTATGACACGGACACCGATTTCTTTAATCATGTGGGAGACAACAACCTGATCCCCCTGATCGCCATTGACATCCTTACGCCTTTGCAGATCTTTTTCCAGGTGTGCACGGACTATGCAGGCATAAAGGCCAAAGCGGCAAAACATTTCGGCAGTGAAGATTACCGTTATCTCTGCCTTGCCCCCAATAACGCAGAGCTCTGCAGGCTGATCCGGAGTACCTTTCCTTCCGTGATCTTCGTACCGGAAAACGATTCATGCCCATCCGGGGAACTCCCTGCTTTTTCCGGAAATATTCTGTACAGCCAACAGTCCCTGGCTCCGTTGGCAGGCCCAGGCGGCTTTTACGCCGCCTGCTGCCTGCGGGAAAAGATGGAGCAAGTCTTTGCCTGTTTTGAACTGGCCGTAAACCGTGTCCCCGATTGTGAACATAATTTGTTTGTCTGAGCAGGTCCTTTTCGGCCTGTTTTGTATTATTTCCCTTCAAATCCCACTGTGAGCTGAGTCGTTGCCGGATCATAGGTAAAGGTATAGGTGCCGGCAGCTTTTGCCACAATATTATAACTCTCTGTGCCATCCACAAAGGCAAGGGATCCTTCATCCGTGATGTTGCTGTAGCGGACATACTCATTTCCCACAGAAGAAGTACCGTCTGCAGAGGTCACCAGAGTGGTCAGCAGGAATTCGTCCCCTTCTTCCAGGTCGATTACCAGTGTATGAATCCCGTTCTCTTCCTTAAACTGATACTGCTCGTCATATTTATCCTGCCACTCGGTAACCTTGGCCCCTTTGATATAGTAAGCAGTAGTCAGCTCACCCATCTGCGCCTGAATTTCCCCGTTGTAGGCAAAAGTGATCTTGTCATAGGGGTTGGAATTATAGTTTTCTTTCGTCTCCTCTGTATAATAGCTGTTTGCCGTATCATATACATCTGCGCCGGGATAGGTGGTCAACGTGAAGGTATAATTTCCGTCCTTCTGGCACTTGATGTTTGCCTTTTTCGTGCTGTCGGAAAGACCGCCGGACACACTGAAATATTCGACTCCGTCCGCCTCCGTGGTCTCCATATAACCGCCGCCCCTCTGATTGCACCATGAGGTATCAATGGCAAACTGGAATTCATCCCCCTCGCAGAGATCAACAGTAATCGTATAAACATTCTCTCCCTCTGCCTTTGTCATATAGTGCTCGTCATTGATTACCTTTCCCCAGCTGGAAACTGCCAGCAGCGGGCTCTTGCCGCTGCCCAGAATGGCAAAGGTTCTGGTATCCTCCTTGTTTTCCATGAAGCCTGCAAACACCGAAACATCCTCTGTAACCGGCTGGGAAAAATCAAACCCATGCCCCATGGACGGCGTTGCAAACCAGCCCATGAATACCTGGCCTTCCTTTTCTGGGGTGTATTCCGTGGGAGAAGCCCCGTCAGCCACCTCTTCCTCGGACAACACCGTTGTTCCGTCCGAATCATAAAAGGTCACCTTATGAGTCGCCGTTTTCGACCCACTGCCGTCCGTGTCGCTCTGTCCGCTTTCCTGATTGCTGCTCTGATCCGTTCCCGTACCGCTGCTTCCTTCTTTCTCTTCATTCCCGCAGGCTGCCAATGAAAAAACCATAGTTGCTGCCAATACCATACTTAACACTTTTTTCTTCATACTTAACCTCCCTTTCATCTTGAGACTGCCGCTAGCTTAACCAGTTAAGTATACGGGTAAAAAATATAAGCCTTTATGCTTGCTTAACCAGTTAAGCAAATTATAATAAGAACCTGTCAAAATGTCAACTTTCGTTATCAACAAAAGCAATCCCTTATATTTAGTAATATTAGACAAAAAAGTTATGTTCAGGGGGCATTTATAAGGCATTATTAAAAGTTTTCAGGAAACATTCTTGACAATAAGTGAAATTATTGAGGGGGAATCTTATGGGTCGAAGAAAGAAAGAGCCCAGAAGCGTACATCGGGAAAACATAGTATCTGCGGCATCCGTATTGTTTATGGAAAAAGGCATTGCCGCAGTTACCATGGACGATATAGCAAAAGCGGTCTGGTACAGTATCAGGAAGAATTTCACAATGGGATTATCTAAAAAGCAATTCCTGGAATATGGATTTTCTCTTGTTTACGATTCGATTGCGAGGTGTCAGAAATGAAACAATCCACCAAAAAGATCCTTTGGGTTACAGTATTGCTTCTCTTCCTGAGCGTATTAATTTTTACGGCGGTTTATCTGAAAAGTGTGGCAGACTATCAAAACGCCGTCAGAGAAACCACCTTCTGTGGCATAGACATCCCTTATGCGAGGGGAGTAAAATAAAGCCTTCCCCCCTCCTATCCTTTCAGATACTCCACCAAAGGCAACAAATATTTCCGATCCGTCCAGTCGCAGACCTGCCCTACCGCCCCCATAAGGGCCTTCATCCAGGGCTCATAGGTGTCGGGATCCTTTTTCGCCACCGCCTTCTGCAGCATTCTGCATAAAGTCCAGTCCAGAAATTTCATCCTGCTCTCATCCCATGCCCCCCTCCCATAGAAAAGGGGAATCTCCTTCAGATCTCCGGTGAGGTTATGCTGCCTGATGGCCGCAAGAGCATCTTCATCGTAAGGGGAAGCGCCCACGCACAGTATAGCAGTTTTCTTATCCTTCAGGCTGCCGAAATACTTTTTCAGGAAGGACAGGCCCGCTATCCCGGAAGCATAAATTCCGCCGCACAGCACCACCGTTTCATACTGTAATACCTGCTCCGGCGCCGCCCCCGGCGTCTCCATGCAGTCAAAATCCGTCATCTCCTGCAGCCAACGGGCATATTTGCTGGTTGCTCCATACTTGGACTGATACAAAATGATTCCCTTTTTCATGTCTGGTTTTCCTCCTGCTGCATCTGTTTCAAAAACGCTTCATAAGCTGCTTCCTGCTGTACATATATCTCATCCGCTGAAATTCCCGGCGTGGTCACGGAATAAATCGTGCCGATACCTATGGTATAGATCAGCATATTCAGGTGCAGCTGTTTCGCTTGGTCTATGCTGACATGCAGATGATCCGCAATCGCTTCTGCAATCTGCGCCCCGGCCTCGGCCTGGTACAAATCGTCCAGTGAGGAAATTCCCCTGCGTCGATGCAAAATAAAAATCCTGAACAGATGCGGTTCTTCCTTCGCCAGCTGAATATAAGACCTGCCCGTACTGCGAAACAGATCATCCGGATCTATGTGGGCGGATACATATTCCCGGATAAAATGGCGGGTTCGTTGAGTCACGTCCTCGCGCAGACCTTCCATGTTTTTACAATAGCTGTAAATAGGCTGTACCGAGCAGCCCAGCCTGCTGGCAATATTCTTTACCAGAACCTGCTCCATCCCATCCCTTCTTGCAATTTCAAAAGCAGCATCCACGACCATTTCTTTTGTAATTCTCTGCTTCGGCATTTCAATCCTCCCGGCAGTGGTATGATCCTCTATCTGTCTTTATAATTAACTTATATAAACTATTTATATAAGTTAATTATATTATATATTGTGCCCTGATTTCCGTCAAGGAAAACTTCTCCGAAAAACGGTTGCTTTCCCGCAGACATATGCTATACTTCTATACGACCGGTAACGATATGACAGCGTTCTGAAGTCGAACGCTTACACCTGATGAAATGAGAGAACCTATGAAAACCAAGAACCTTGCAACAATTTATGCCATCCTGGCGGCGGCCCTTTATGCGATAAATATTCCCCTGTCGAAGCTGATCCTGAAACATGCGGACCCGACCATAACAGCGGCATTTCTCTATTTGGGAGCAGGTGTCGGACTGCTGCTCTGCGGCAGCGTGGAAAAGCTGCTGAAGCCGAAAGCAGGGCAGGCACGGCTGACGAAAAAGGAGCTGCCCTATACTGTGGCTATGGTGGTACTGGATATTATCGCCCCCATATTACTGATGTTCGGTATTGCAAGGACAAATTCAGCCAATGTTTCCCTGCTGAATAACTTTGAAATCGTGGCTACCTCCGTTATCGCCCTTATGATCTTCAAGGAAGTAATCTCTCCCAGGCTGTGGCTGGCGATCCTGATGGTCACGCTGGCCAGCATGATCCTCAGCTTTGAGGGAGCGGGTGCCTTTACCTTGAATGAGGGATCTCTTTTTGTACTGGGCGCCTGTGTCTGCTGGGGCTTTGAAAACAACTGTACCAAAAGGATCAGCCATAAAAGCTCTACGGAAATCGTTGTGATAAAAGGCTGTCTTTCAGGCCTGGGCAGCTTATGTATTGCTTTGCTGTTGGGCGAATGCCTGCCCCAGGTGAATTGGATCCTCGCAATCCTTGGCCTGGGCTTTGTGGCATACGGCTTAAGCATCAAATTTTACATTATGGCACAGCAGCACCTGGGCGCCGCCAAAACCAGCGCCTATTATTCTGTGGCTCCGTTTCTGGGCGTAGCCTTCAGCATGGCCCTGCTAAAGGAACAGCCAGGAATACAGTTCTATCTTGCAATGTGCATCATGGTGGCCGCCACGGTTATCATGATAAAGGATCATGCTGACGCAGCTCAATAAACATACTCTCCCCAAAGAGCTATACAGCATTCCTAACCTGTGGTATACTACACTCACTAATCCGGTAAAAATAACCGGCCGGCCACAAAATACAGAAGGGAAGCCTTGCCTAAACGCTGACAGGAAAAGGCTATGGTCATAGCAACATGAAAAGAATCTTGGATCATCAGGTATCCTTTCCGGTGGATGCGGAATCGGACAACTTCACTGCGGCACTTGCATCTGCATTGGTCATTGCGCGCGGATACACTGCAGAAACACCATATTGGTGTGCGCCCAACCGCCGCTATTGTATCCATTGCAGCTCCTGTGGCGATAATCTGCTGGAACGCCACCAGCTGTCCGTCTACCACAGCCTTTTGACAGCATCGACACTGGCGTTCGGTTTCGATTATCCGTGGGATGACAGCGTGGATCCACATACTTTGCCGGGATTTCGAACCGGATGGCGCTGGGATGACGGTTTTGTTAATGCACTGGCACGTTTTGCAGGATTTTCCTATCTGCGCTATGACGGTACAAGCGCACGGGAAGAAGTGCTTTCCGCAATGAAAGGTTCTCTGGATACCGGCTTCCCGACCCTGCTGCGATTGGAAAACGAAATGGAATGGATTCTTGCAGTGGGCTATGACGCAGACACTGTATTTGGCTTAAATTCACAGTTTCATGCTTTGCCTGATAACTGGCATTCCATGCTGCGCGACGCCATTGTCATCACCGGCAACACCGCGCCTGACATGTCCTGCAAAGAACTCCTGGAACGCATCGCATCTGCCCTGTCCTATGATGAACATACGGCGCTTGAAGGCGTGATTATGGATGTGCTCGACCATGTGACGCCGGAAAACGCCATGGACATTGCCGGCATGATGTGCGGCATCAACAGTGTGCCGATTGAAGCAAGATGGCATGCCGCAGAAGCATTTGGCGGATCCGAAAACCTGCTGTGTAATATTTGCTCGGATAAGGAAATACAGGATCGGCTGAGCAATATTTTCCTGGAACGATATATCAAAGAAGGAAATGATGAAACACATGGCATCGGATGGCAAATATGGAGCGCGCTTGGCGTGGGCCCCGAGACCGGATATGCTATCACCCGGCAGTCTGCTGCTTTCATTTTACAAAAGGAAACACAGGAAACGCTGAAACGCCTGTTTGCGAAGATGTTTGAAAACGACCGCGCCGTATGTGCCGAAGTCCGGGCTTGTCTTGCACAATTATAATATAACAAGGGGTATCTAGATGCAGAAAAAAAGCAAAATCTTAAACATCATCAAATGGATGGCATTTGCTATTGTTATATTGGCCGCCGCATTCTTTTTGATCAGAGCAGCAGGAAGGGCAATTTACAGTCAGACTCCTGATGGCGGCATTAATGAATCAATGTACATTGATGTTAATGGTACAAAGCAGTGGATTAATGTCTATGGAGAAGATATAGATAATCCGGTCTTGCTTTATCTACATGGCGGACCCGGATCGGCAACCAGTGAAATTGATTACGCATTTACCAGAAAATGGGCAGATGTATATACTGTGGTAACATGGGATCAGCGTAATTGTGGGAAAAGTTACGACACAAAGCAGAATGATATTGTATTGACACGGGAACTATTTCTGACAGACGGAAAGGAAGTAACAGAGTTTATACTGGATTACCTTTCAAAAGATAAGCTGACGATTCTCGGACACTCATGGGGATCTATTTACGGAGCAAACCTGGTACTTGAATATCCGGAATATTATGAATGTTTTATTGGGACCGGACAGCTTGTCGATTACATAGAAAATGAAGAGGCGTTTCGGCAGGAGGCTTTACTATGGGCAGAAGGTGATCAAGAAACCTTACAATTAATAAATCAGCTGACTCCGGATCATGTTACGATGGAACACATTACCGCAAGAAATGCAATCATGCAGAAATATGGCTATGATATGATGGTGAATGGTTCTGATTACAATTTCATTACAACAATAATATTGAATCCCAATTATTCCATTATTGACTGGCTGGACTATTTCAAAAGAGATATGAGCATCTATTTGGATTTTTTTGCTTCTGAGGAATTTGCTTCTTTTTCATTAAAAGGCAGAGTTGATTACCAGGTGCCATTTTATAACATAAACGGAGATAAGGATTATCAAACAAACTATACATTAGCACAACAGTATTTTGAGCAGGTAAATGCGCCGTATAAGCAAATGTATTTAATGGAAAACATGACGCATGGTTTATTAGAATCAGATTCAGAGGGATTTTCTGAGCTCATTCATGAAATTGCAGAAATAGAAAAAACGCGGTAAGCACTAATAACAGACATCGTAAGCAGACCTTGCTGCGAGCGTTTGAAGATCTTCTCACACTGCCTCCCATGTCACAACCTATACGCCGCAATTATATCCAGAATGCGGTCCCGGTTTATATTTCCGCCCAAAGCGCTTCCGTCCGGGTTAAAGCTGACAGTATGCAGATCCGCAGGATCCTCATCATAAGGATTTGTATATTCTGCACCATCCTCAAAATATTCACTGAGATACTTCATTGCATTCCCGGCAGGAAAAATGACATTACCGTCGCCTGCCGGAATGTGGCTGTTTGCAAAGGCCTCCAGGATTTCCCTTGTTCGCATATTGTATGGATTATCATGCTCCCTGCTCACAAGATAAGCCGGACTCGTCTTCACAGGTATTCCTTCCTTTGTCACACACTCCCCGAAGTACAGCACTGTCTCCAGGGGTATGGTTTCCTGATGAAAAGCATCTGCGGACAGAAGGATTTGATTGACCCCGCTTTCCGCCAGACAGCAGACCACCTCCCGGATCCGCCCTTTATCCCGGCTGAAAAATCCGTTGGTAATCAGCTGTCTTTTCGGTATCCCACACTCCCTTGCCGCCTCATGAATTTTACACACATCCTCGGGATACAGCAGAGGCTCGCCTCCAAAGGTCATAAGGGACTGAATATCGTAAGAACCGCATAAATCCCGCACTGCCCGCGCCCCGGCCTCCCCGTCTATATGTACTCCGGTGGAAGTATGCTCTCCCTCGGAGCAGTGCTTACAGCGGCCGGTACAGGCCATTGTTACCACAAATTCTATTCTGTTCAAATTTTTTAAATATTTGTTCATAATGCTCTCCTAAAATCTGTTCCTTTTCGTAAATCTACCGCGTTAAATCCTGTACCCACTTGTATTTCCGAAACCGCACCAATACCCACGGAATCTTCCCCACCTCATCCAGGCAGGTACACCCATAAACCAGAACCGGCGGCCAGTGCAGCACAAATGCACCCGCAAGCGCAAGAGGAATGGCAATCATCCACATACAGACGATCAGGCTGTACATATCAAACAGAGTATCCCCGCCCCCATCCAGTACGCCGTTTATCACAACGGTATTGATACAGCGCCCGATCATATAAACAGCCATAACCGCCATCATTCCCAGAAGATACTCCCCTGCCTGAGCCGTCAGAACCACCATTCCTGTAATAAGCGGCGTCGCGGCAAGCACAAGGACAGCAGACAAAAAGCCAATGAGGTAGGAAATATTTTTAAGCTTGATTCCATAAGCCTTCCCCCGGTCAAGGCGTCCCGCACCGAGTTCATTCCCCACCATAATTCCTGCGGCACTGCCAATACCATTGCACATGCAGCAGATCAAATCCCGTACCACCGCCGCTACGGAATTGGCGGCCGCGGCATCGGTTCCCATATGTCCCATAATCGCTGAATACGAGGTAAAACCAATGCCCCAACACAAAGATCCGCCCATAAGCGGCAGGCACTGCCTGGCAAAATCAGTCTTAAGCTGTCCGGGCAGCTTTAGAAACCGCGCAAAAACCGGACGGATATACGACGATTTTAACGATATGCCAATACACAGGGCAAGTTCGATGATTCGGGACAGGGTAGTAGCAAGCGCGGCGCCTCTGGCCTGCATTTTCGGCATACCGAGGAGTCCGAAAATAAAGACGGCATTGAGTCCGATATTCAAAAGCACGGCACAGGTGCTGATCAACGCACAGGGCTTTACATGATCCGATACCTTCATAATTGTCAGATAACACTGAGAGATACCCGTAAGCAGGTAAGACCATCCCGCAATGCGAAGATAGGAGCTGCCAATGGCAATCAGCGCGGTATCCGGGGTAAAAATGTGCATGAGCAGCTCCGGAGCCAGCTCACATGCAAGGAAGAACAGAACAGATACCATACCGCTGAAGCGAAGTATCATATTAAAAATATTCTCCAGCGTATACTTGTCGCCTTTTCCCCAATACTGGGCACCAAGGATCGCTCCCGCCCCCGCAATGGCTCCCAGGATCATATTCTGGATAAACTGAATCTGCGTCGCAAGGGAAACGGCCGTCATCTCGTCCTGTGCAACCTTTCCAAGCATCAACGCATCCCCTGCCGCTACCGCTGCAAGCATCAGGCTTTGAAATGCAATGGGCAGGGCCAGCCTTGTCAGCGTTTTATAAAATTCCTTATGGTTGAGGAGTCCTTCCTCTTTCTTCTGCATTATCTCTATAACCACCGTTTTTCTGTTATCATTCAGTCCCTGTATTCTACAAAATAATCCATATAATCCTTAAACCTGTCCTGTGCCGCCAGGCTGGTATCTGTCAAATATCCCGGTTCGCAGACACTTCTTAAACATAATCAGTCTGCCAACACGCCCATTGCCATCCTGAAAAGAGTATATCTTTTCAAACTCATAAAGAAAAGCAATTATTTCCTGCAGCATTTCATAGATGTCACATCCGTCATCTATGCTGAGTTTCCTGATCTCTAAGCACATGGCGCACCCTGCAAACAAAGATTTACACCCCAAAACGGTATTCCTTTTCTTCTTTCTCATTCGCAGTAAGCCTGAACTTCTCTATGATTATATCTGCTGCTTCATCCGGACGAAGATTTGTATTATCTATCTTTATATGATTCTGAAACCAGATTTCCCCGTCATCTGAATTCAGCTTATGCTTTTCGGCATCTCTTAATAAATTGGCTCTGCTCCATACTGTATCCCTTTTCGACGCTTTTCGCTCCAACCTGTGAGGAGTCTCATTCCTTTCAAGTCTGGCTTCCAGACTTGCCAGCAATTCGACAAAATAGAACTCCCCTCCATTGGTGGTAAAAAGGTCCGCTACTTTTGATAAATACGCCCGCTCCTGCGGCATCTCAAAAGCACAGACATAAGTAAATATGAAATCAACATTATGCTTTACCGCAAGATCAAAAGCCTTTTCTCTAAAAGCAGCGCTAAACTCTTTCTGTGCCGGAGTGCCAAATCCAAATATCCTGTCAGATACCTCTATACTGTCATGGTTCATCATCATATTATATTTGAGCTTATCCCTCAGACTTTCTGCGACTGTCATTTTCCCTACTGCCTGCGGACCACATATTATAATCAATTTTGCCATTTTATGCTTCTCCTCTGATCTTCCATTATTCATACTTCCGGACATGCCTGCACCGCATCATTTCATATTGCCGCCTAAATCAATCCTGTCAATCCCTAAAATATTGCGGGAAGACAGGTACATGAAGCTGCCTTCTATCTGTGTGCACCCAGACAATTTTAACGGAATATTCATTACTTTTATCTTTTCCAAAGTATCTTTATCCCAAAAAGCGATTTCCGAGCAGGGATATGAAACCGTTACCAGCATATCCCCGTACATTCCCGCACAGAAAAACATTTTTTTATGTACATTCCTGATGACGGTCTCCATTTCAAAATTCCGCATACTGATTTTAAAAAGCTTTCCGTCATGACCTGCGGCATATAAGGTTTCTCCGTCGATATACAGATCGCCGATATTTTTCTTCCCTAAAACAATCTGATTTACAACGGAAAATGCAGCTTTATCCAATAGCAGCAATTTCCCCTCCACTGTTCCGCATACCAGATAGGATCCATATGTTTTAACGCTCCACATACTGCTTTCGCAAATAATAAACTCCTTGACCTGAAAAGACCGCCTGTCAAGGGTAATTATCTTTCCGTTTCGGATGGAACAATATACAGTATCACCGTCAACTGCAATCCCGCATATATCAGAGCTCAAATCATGGCCTAACTGCCATTTGCCAACCAGCTCATAATCCTTTTGATTTAATATATAGAGTGTGCAAAAATCATATACAAAGATCTGGTCCTCGTCTGCAATCAGTTTTCTCGATAAACCCTCCTTCTCAAGGATCGTCTTTTGAAAGACAATGTCCCGGGAGGATTTATCAATTTTAACCAGTCTTTTCCCACACATGCAGTCAATGTACTGCTCTGTGATATGGAAGCCTGTTACAATTCCACCCAACTCTGCTATATGTTCCATACCGTCACCCCATACCCTTCCAGGCTTAAGCCTCTGCCCCAGGCCGCCACTTCTTTTGACCATCATAACAAAAAAGAGCCGCCGCATCAACCAAATTTCAGTACTCTGCCAGCTATTCCTTCACACTGTTTGGATTTGCCGGATCCGTGTACTTCTCCAGAGAACTAAATTCCCCTCTTGCCGGAAGTATGCTGGCCCTGTCCCCTACGATCTCACGGACAATACGCAGCTTCCACTTTGTCAAACCCTTTTGCACTCGATTCTGTAATCTTAAGGATTCCCATATTGATTTTACCTGCAAGATCAAATATGATAATAGTATTCTTACAGAAACGCAAAGAAGCAAAAGAGGAGTCCACAGCCTCAGAAAGGACAGTGAATACCATGCCGGAATTACCCGAAGTTGAAACCGTTAAAAGAGTGCTGGAGCCCCGGCTCCGGGGACTTACCATCACAAATGTCACCGTGAAACGCCCGGAAATCACCGCTTACCCCAATGCTGAGGAATTCTGCCGGCTTGTGACCGGACAGATCATTTCCCACATGGAGCGGCGGGGAAAGTTCCTGATCCTACATTTGCGCAGTCATGACCGGATTATCCTGCATCTGCGCATGACTGGCTGCCTGCTGCTGACTCCCGCAGACCTGCCGGAAGAAGCTCATACCCACATTATTTTCAGCCTCAGCGGCTCCCCGGAAAGCTTGCCTGCCCTGGAGCTGCGATTTTCCGACATGCGGCGCTTCGGACGTTTCTGGCTGCTTCGGGAGAACGAGGCAGATACCTACACCGGAATCGGGAAGCTGGGCATAGAACCCTTTGATGCTGCGCTTACCCCGGCATATCTGCAGGCCCGTTTCGGAAAGCGCAGAAAGACCGTGAAGGAATGTCTGCTGGATCAAAACGGGGTTGCCGGGATCGGAAATATTTATTCCGACGAAATCTTATTTACAGCCGGAATCTATCCCGCCCGGCCGGCCAACAGCTTAAAGCAGGAGGATTGGGAAAGAGTCGCTGCCGCCGTCCCGGAGCGTCTGACCTTTTTTACCGAAAAGAATGAAATCACATCAGAAGACTATCTGCAATCCAAAGGCCGGAATTACCGCAATACCCCGTTTTTCCAGGTTTACGGCCGGGGCGGACAGCCCTGTCCCGTCTGCGGAAATAAATTGCGCCGCATAGTGGTGGGAGGCAGAAGCAGTGTGTACTGCCCCGACTGCCAGAAGAGCGAAGAAGCATAACGGTTTTTAAATTTTTTGCATAGGTTTTGCTGTAGAAACGAACAATAGAAGCAAACAGGAGGTAACCAAATGTGTACAGCAGCTGCTTTTCATAATCAGGACCTTTACTTTGGCCGAAATCTCGACCTGGATTATTCCTACCATGAAGAAATAACCGTCACACCCAGAAATTTTCCTTTCCGTTTTCGAAATGCAGAGACAATTTCCCAGCACTATGCCATGATCGGCATGGCTTATGTTTTGGACGACTATCCGCTTTATTACGAGGCCACCAATGAAGCGGGCCTTAGCATGGCAGGCCTGAATTTCCCCGGAAACGCGGTTTACAATTCCTGTAAAGAGGGAATGGACAACATTGCTTCCTTCGAATTCATCCCCTGGATCCTGAGCCGGTGTGCCACCATCTCCCAGGCGAAGGATAAGCTGGACCGGCTGAATCTGGTATCCCTTTCCTTTCATGATGAGCTTCCCCCCGCATCCCTGCACTGGATCATATCCGGAAAAGACGGCAGCATCACGGTGGAATCTGTTCAGGAAGGCTTAAAGGTTTACGACAATCCGGTGGGACTTCTGACCAATAATCCGCCCTTCGACTACCATATGACCAATTTAAACAATTATATGGCCCTCTCCGCCGATAATCCGGTAAATCACTTCTGCGAGAGACTTAACCTGAAGCCATACTGCTATGGTATGGGCGCCATGGGGCTCCCCGGAGATCTCTCCTCTGCCTCCCGCTTTGTAAAAGCTGCTTTTACCCTGTTAAACTCCCGCTGCGGCTCCTCGGAAGCCGAGAGCGTGAGCCAGTTCTTCCACATTTTAAAGAGTGTGGAACAGCAGCGGGGCTGCTCCTGTACAGGAGACGGAAAATACGAAGTGACGCTTTATTCCTGCTGCTGCAATGCAGACAAGGGCATCTATTATTACACCACCTACGACAACAGCCAAATCACTGCCGTAGATATGAAAAAAGAAAATCTCGAAAGCAGCCGTCTGATCTCTTATCCGGTATTGCGGGAACAGAATATTTTATGGCAGAATTGACCTCCTCAATGCTGGATCTCCGCCTCGCCGTCGGACATGGCCCTGCCAAAGAAGGGGCCAAGGTATTTTGCCGCAAGCGGTATCAGCGCATGGTCATGATTTGTAGCCACCTTTATATCTCCGGAAAACAATATCGTATGCTCCTCGTCAGGCGTGGAGGCTTTCCACTCCGGGATGGTGTCATTGTTGGGATCACCTGTGTATGCGAAAGCCATCACGCTTCGGAAAATCTGTTCCTCCAGCTTTTCCACCCCGGGCATCCGGGTATTGGGCACCAGCTCCGCATTATGGAAGAAATAGGGGATGTCGCTGCAATGCCAGGCCACCCGGCCGCCGTCAATCCGGAAATCCTGCTCAAACAAATAGCTCCACGTGCATTGGTTCAGTCCGCTTCGCATACGGATATAGGTGATTTCCGGCTGCCGGAAAATAAAATCCAAAAGCAGCATATCCACAGGATTGCGGCCCGGATACGCCTTTTCAAACAATGGCAGCATCTCTCCTGCCGCCTTCTCCCCCAAAGCCGAGATCACAGCCCGCTCACCGTCCTCCCTGCTCATCTTGCTGCGGTCCTGCCTGCCGGGCATAAAGGCACCGAACTCACCAAACACTGATCCTACCATGAGAGGGATATGCGCCGTCTCCCTGCGGAAGCCGTTTGCCACGGGTTCTCCGGCGTAATAAGCGTTGGGATGAGGACATCCGCCCACATATTTTCCCTGGGGCCGCAAAACCTCCCGTACCTTTTTATAGCTCTCCGCCAGCCGGGCATAAGTCACTGCTTCCAGCTCTTTGACAGATTTTATACCCAGATCCTCCATCATGGCCTCTGCCAGTTCCCTGCCGCTTCCCGTGGCATCTGCCAGCACCGGGCCGATGACTCCGCTCATGTTAATTCCTTTGGCAAATAAGCCATCTGCCGCCGGAGACTGTAATAGGGTGGTCACCTTGGCTCCGCCGCCGGACTGTCCGAATACCGTCACATTTGCCGGATCGCCTCCAAAAGCCGCAATATTTCTTTGTATCCAGCCAAGCGCCGCTATTATATCATCCGTTCCGGCATTGCCGGAATTGGCATATTCCTCTCCGAAATCAGACAGATCAAAGTATCCCAGCACATTGAGCCTGTGATTGACGGATACTACCACCACCTGCCCCAGAAGACTCATGTTTTCACCTTCATAAGCTATCTGTTCAATGGACGAGCCGGCCTCAAAACCCCCGCCATGCAGCCAAACCATAACCGGGCGCTTCCTGTCGTCACACCCGGGTGTCCATACATTCAAATTCTGGCAGTTTTCGTCCATCACCCAATAGCGATGGGGCACCATAACCTCCCCTGTGGGCTTACCCATATCCAAAAGCGGGCACACATAACCATAGCTTGTAACATCCAGCACTCCCTCCCAGGCATCCACCGGCTCCGGTGCGTGAAAGCGCAATGCCTTCGCATAGGGAATTCCCTTGAAAATGCGAAGCCCCCTGTATCCATACCCTTTAACCTTCCCCTGGTCCGTTGCAACAATGGTGTTCTCGCCATATTCAAACTGCTGCTCCATTCTACTCTCCTTTCTCCACATACCTGATCTTCAGTCACATACGCCTCTGTTTATCCGATGATCTACCTGACCGTATAGGCAATATAGGTCAGGTGGTCTCCCAGCCTTTCCAGATTGGACACAAGGTTGATAAAGACTCCACTGCTTTCAGGTTTGCAGACTCCCGCGTTCAGACGCTCGATATGTTCATTGATCAACCTTTTGCGGAAGCCGTCAATTTCTTCTTCCACCTTGTCTGCTTTGTCCAGGAGGGAAACATCCTTTTCGGAAATAATCTGCTTCGTAAGACTGTAAAGCTCCTCCACCTTATGCACCATATCGCCTATGTCCCTCCTGACGCTCTGGGAAAAGTCAAGATTGTTCCTGATGGAGCTATGAGTATATTTTATAAAATTATCGGCTATCTCCGCAATCCTCATTATATCGCCCACGTTGCTGTGGATATTAGAGATACGCTTTTCATGAACAAGCTGCTTACTCTGGGCAGAAAGGCGGATCAGATAATTCACAATGCCATGATATACCTCGTTGGCCCTGTCAATCTGCTCCTGGGCCGGCCCTATCAGAGATCTGTCCGATGTGTCAAATGAGCGGTAGGCTGTCCGGAAGGCCCCCATTGCTTCGTCTGCCAGAAGTATCGTTTCCTTTTCCAGCTGGGAGATCGCAAGGGACGGCGAGGACAGCATTCTCTCATCCAGACAGGTATCGGCTTTGCGGGTCTTTCCGGTTCTTCTGTCCTTTATCAGCGCCTCAGAGACCTTAACAAACATTCCGCAGAGCGGGAGAAAGAGAATTGTACAGGTCACGTTGAAAAAGGTATGGAACATGGCAATCTGTGTGGCTGCAGAGCCGAACCACCTTTGAAAGGTCATTTCCGAAAAGTCAGGCCAAAGAATGAGCAAAACGAAGAATATCACCGAACCCAGGGTATTAAACAACAGATGGATCAGGCTTGCCCTCTTTGCATTGGCCCCCGCGGTGAAAGAAGACATAAGTGCGGTAACACAGGAACCGATATTGGTCCCCAGAATTATGTAGAGCACCTCGTTTCCACCTGTGCCGATGGTCAGACCCGCCACAGACATGGCAATAATAATGGAGGTGGTGGCAGAACTTGACTGCACCAACGCAGTGAGAAGAATACCGATCACAAATAGTAACAAGGGATTCTTGACATGCTCAAACAACACCTGTATCATATCCCGACTGCCCTTCATGGCATCGGACATCAGAGAAAGGCCGATAAAGATCAGGCCCAGCCCCGCTAAGATCAGGCCCGCCCTCCTGAAGCTTTCCCTTTTGCAGACCATATACATCATGATCCCAGCAAAGACACTGACCTGAATATAGGTGGTGATCGGAAATGCGCTGAGAGCTGCTATCTGGGCTGTCACAGTAGTTCCGATATTTGCACCCATAATCATTGCCGCCGCCTGATACAGATTTACAATGCCCACGTTTACAAAGCCCACTATCAGCACCGTGGTGACTCCGGAGCTTTGAATGAGTGCGGTGGCCCCCATGCCAATTGCAACATTGGGCAGCTTTTTGTCTGCAGTTTTGCCAAATAGGCTCTTTATTTTTCCTGTGGCCAGCTGCTCGATATTGGATGTGAGCAGGTGGACTCCCACCAAAAACACCCCCGTTCCTGCCAGCAGCCTGACCACAAACATCGTAAGCTCAGCAATATTCATTTTAGCCTCCCTCAATAATAAAACAGAGACTTTACTGCCACCAAAATAACAGTAAAGTCTCGCCATTTCATTACAAAGCCGGATCCCGAAGGATCGTACTGACGGCAGAGTAAACACGGAATCCTTCCATGCCAGCTACTCCCTTTATAATTCCAGTATACAGTTTTTGGAAATTTTGTCAATATAATTCGGGCAAAGGTGTAACCGGGCAGGCGCAACTTCCGTCAGCGCCCTCAAAGATACGCCCGCAGATCCTTGACCAGAGTTTCCTCCGCATCCGCCACCTGTCGGGCAAGTTTCCTGACCTTATCCTCTGCCGCCGGGTACTGGTTGATATAGCGGTAAATGCTTTTGATCCCCATGTTGCAGCCATCCGTCACCAGATCCGCCACGGTACTGTCCGGCCCTTCGTCGTCCAGCTTCATGTTGGTCTTCATCTTGGACATCACCTTTGCTATCATGGCAGGCTCCTTTCCCGTATCATGATATTCCTTCAGATACTCATGGGTGGTATTGCCCAGCCTTGTATGGGTCTCCTTACTCTTTGCCAGCAGGTTGCGCAAAGAATCCTCCTGCACATGCTCTATCACGTCGTCTAAAGTGGACACTCCCATTTTGATCCCCGCGTTGCACTCCCGCAGGAGCTTAATAGTATCATCTTCCATAAAATTCCTCCATTCCGAGAACGTTGCGTTGGAGAAAACGCTCTCCTTTAGCAGACAGTATCTCCCAAAAGAGAATTTTCAAACATGCCGGCAAAAGCGGCATAAACCAATTTATGGAATCAGGCTTTCCTGCATCAGCTGTCAGTCAGCAGCTTCGCCACCCGTTCCCCGATTTCAGAGGTCCGAATGCCCGCGATTTCTTCGGCGGGTATCACCGTCAGTATCTCCAGACAGACCTTTGTCCGTCGCCAGGGATAACGCTTACGGATCTGATCCGTTCCACGCAGCTTCGCCACCACCACAGGAGCCTTTGCCATCTGGGCAATCTTAAAAACTCCGTTATGAAAAGGCAGAAGTCCCTTTTCGGGCGTTCTGTTCCGGGTGCCCTCCGGATAAACCCCCACAGACGCCTCATCCCGTCTGATCAGCTCAGCAGCTTTCATCAGAGTCTTCACAGACTCCCTGGGGTCCTCCCTGTCAATCTCCAGGAACGCGCATTTGCGGATCATCCTGCCAAATAACGGCACTTTGAAATTTTCTTTTTTGGATACGAACGCTATATTGTTCTTCCGCAGCAGATACCAAGTGATGATAGGGTCAAAATTGGAACAGTGGTTGCTCACCAGTAAAAAGCGCTGATCCCAAGGCACCTTTTCCGCTCCCTCCAGCCGGATCTTAAGCCTTCCCAGAATAAAGCTGCAGAAGGCGGCACTGTTCAAAACCCTGAAATAGAACCTGTCGCAGTGATCATATTCTTTTTTGGGATCCACCAGCAGGTCACACACCAGCAAAAACAAAACATAAATGAGCTGCATCCCCAGCAGCACCGCCATGACCCCCAGCAAAATCCAGACTGCTTTTATCATAATTATCCTCATCTATAATTTATCAATAATCATCGGGTTACTTATCGTTCCTGCCAATCCGCAGTACTGTGACGGAATACTTCGGCACCGTATAATTAAATTGGTCCCTAATGCCCGAAAGCCGGGAAGACGTCAGGGTTACCGCCTCTTCCCGTCCCAGGATATTGTCGTCGGTCAAACTGCCTCCCGCCACCAGCTCCACTGCTCCGGTATCCGCAAGTATCCCCGCACCCTCTATATCTACGGCATAGGTTCTGGCCTGTCCGGTCACATTCACCAGCTTAATGATTATGTCCCCGGTATCATCGGTACTTACCACCTGATAGCTTTCATACCGCTTATATTTGCTGATATTGTAGTCTATGTATAATTCGTCGTCAATATAGCACTTTACATTTCCTTCCGTCACCACCAGCTTCAGGTGATACTCCTGTCCGTTTTTGATTACGCAGTCTTTCACCGTCCCCGAAACCCGGTCTGATTTTGCCCCGTCGCTGACCTGCTGCAGGCAGGACACCGTATTATTCCAGCCGCCGATATTCCAGAAATAATTGTTATCCGTATCCTGTACCGCGAACGGGATCAAGAAGCCCTCAGCGCCCCCGTCCTTTCTGGCAGTGACAGTCATGGTATAATTTTTCCAGTCGGCGCTTCCGAAGTAAGCAACGGTACCGGTGTTAAAATAGCGTCCCGTATTGGTGCTGGAATTGCTCTGGATCAGTCTGCCCTCTTCCTTCTTCCATCTGCCGTCAGACACGTTGACCCAATTCTCCGTGAAATCGTCTTCGTCAAAATTATCCTCCCCCAGGACTTCCCCTGTTTCATTGTCAACGATCTTCAGATCGGAAAAGGCAGCCCTGGTGTTCCAGGTACCCAGGCCCACGGATCCGTGCAGCCCTTCTGCAGGCTCTTCTGCCCCGGCAAGCTCTGAGGACAGCAGCGTTGTTCCTGCGTTTCGGGAAAAAATCTGCTGTATGTAATAATTTATAGAGGGCGTCACCGTATGATTGTTGAACCAGATCAGATCCGGCGCCCAATGGGTAGCCGTAACGTTACCGAAAAGCGGAGCATATGCCGCCATCACCACAATATCTCCGTTGCGCTCCAGCCCCGTCATGTACGCCGCCTCCGAAAGCGCCGCTTTCAGAGTATTTGACTGGGCCGCATACTCTCCTAAAAATACCCTGATGCCGCCCCCGAATCGGGCATCTGTCATAGAAGCAGTATCTCTGCTGTAATTTGCCTCGTCGTAATAATCCGTATGCTCCAGGAACCAGTTGGGTGTATTGTAATAATGGTGGTCAATGGCACCTGCAAATTCCTCCGCCGCCATACCGGGATGTTCTGCAAGATAGCGGGACGCCTCATGATAGGCCGCCATATAGTCCGCGCCGCTGTCACCGTCGTCCACCCCCGCCGTAAACATCAGCTCAATATCTCCGTACATCTCAGGGTCTTCCTGTCTTGCCCGGGCAAAGGCCTCTACAAATGCTTCATAATGGGCAAAGAAATCTGCTCCCCACTGCTCGTTGCCGATGCCCACATATTTAAGGGCAAAAGGCTCTTCATGACCCATGGCCATGCGGACTGTCCCCCACTTGGTATCAGACCCGCCCCGGCAGAATTCCACCAGATCCAGGGCATCCTGAATATATTCCTCAAATTCCGGAGTTCCCACTGCCTTGCCCCTGCCGCTGCTTTGCCCCTGGCAGCACAGTCCGCAGTTGACCACAGGCACTCCCACCGCGCCTAAGTCCTCCGCCAGCAGAAAAAACTCATAAAAACCCAGACCGTAAGTCATATAGGAGGGATAACGGTCATTGGAAGTATTTTCATTAGTCCAGATATTCTGCCCCTGCTTTCTTGCCGCCACATCCCCGTAAGCGCCGTTGAAATACAGCGGCTCTCCCTCCCGGTCCACACCGATGGAGTCCTTCCAGTCATAGGCCAGTTCCAGACTCACACCCTCCACCACACAGCCTCCGGGAAAGCGCAGGAACTTCGGCTGCAGAGCCTCCAGCTTCTCCGCCAGATCCGCCCGCAGTCCGTTCTTTCTGCCCTTGTAGGTGTCTGTGGGAAACAAAGAAACCATATCCACCGCTGCGCTGCCTGGCCCGATGGTCACCTGCAGCTCCACATTTTTGTCAGCCGAATATGCAGGCTCAAGCAAAACTTCGTAATACTGCCATTCCCCGGTAAGCTTTGGCACCGCTGCCCCGCCTATGCTTTCCCCGTCCTCGGTGATCGCCAGGTCCAGCCCCCCGTCATAGCCCTCCAATCCTTTTGCCCACAAAGAACAGCGGTAGCTTTTACCCTCTTCTACCGCCATTCCTTCCAGAAACCCTCTGTTTGCAATTCCTGCCAGAGTATCCGCCGTGCTGTTCGTCAGCACCATGTAGTTTGTATTATTGCAGTTTAGTCCGCCTTCCGGGTCATCGGTCACCACATTTGCCGTAATGTCTCCCACATCCCGCCAGGCATGCTTTTCATTTCCCTGGGCCAGGGAGGTAAACTCAAAGGAGCGGTTCTGCACCATCTCCGCGTACAGACCACCGTCCGCAGCAAAATTAATGTCCTCAAAGAAAATGCCGTAAAGCATATCGCTGATTTCATGAAGCTCTTGGTCTGCCCGGATCTTCAGGTCATAATGGGCCCGAGCCGGATCGTAGGCTGCAAGCTGCCCCGGTTCTCCAAAAACCTCCGGTTCCGCCGCGACCCCCGCTTCCCCACTGCTCTCTGCCGGAGTGCCTTCCGCACCGCCAAAGGCTTCTTCCCCCGCTTCCCCGCATCCTGTCGCGGCCAGAAGGGCCGCACAGAACAGGCTGCAGGTTCTCCGTAAATAACGATTCTTTCTGTCAGTACTCATGCCGTAAGCCTCCTGCTCCCGTATTCACTGATTGCATTATACTGGAAAGCCCGAATAATGGCAATCCAAAAAAGCAGGGCAGGCTTGACTTCTATATACGGCTCCTTCACAATTTCATTTACATCAGGGCAAAGGACAACAGACTGGCATTTCCCTGCCCTCTGTAAGTCAGGTACAGCGCCTGCACGCCATCCGGCATGGCAATGTCCGCCTGATACTCCTCCCACACATTGGTATACACCACCGGAATCCGGGCCAGGACCTCTCCGTCCCATTTAGTCCGCACCTCAAAGGTGCCGTTGGCATAACCCCGCACCGTAATGCGGATCTTCGTTACTCCCTGCATATCAAAATACTTGAAGCCCGCCGTAGCGGAATCGGTGATATTGGCAATGTATCCCGGCTCTTCGTCGCCGTCCCTGCCGTCCTGCATCACCCTGGGCTGCTTTGCGCCGCCCACATGCCCTGAGGGCTCATCCGTAAACAGGCGGCATACGATATGGGCCGGATACTCTCCCTTTCCCACAAGAGGCCCGCCGTTTAAGCCGCAGGAGGTCAGCTCCACCTGGGCAAAGCTTCCGTCCTCCGAAAGCGTAAGCTTCTCCGCACAGCCCTGCCTGCTGTACCAGGTGCCGTTGGTATGGCGATGATAAAAGATATACCACTCCCCGTTTATTTCCACCAGGCCGCCGTGATTGTTTGCCCCGTAGGCCATAGGCAGATCCCCCGGCTTGTCATGGTCGATATGCAGGTCACAGTTGCTCACCAGCACGCCCCTGTACACGAATCCCTCCCTGGGATGCTTGCTGGTAGCATAACACAGCTCGTGCATTACCTCGGAAGAATAGACAAAGTAATATGTGTCCCCTATTTTACGGATGGAGGATGCCTCAAAGAAGGAATGGCCTTCAAAACCGCTTCCCTGGCAGTGAGTGTACCCCGGCACCACGCATACAGGGGATTCCAGCACCGTCAGCATATCCTCATCCAGCACCACTGCCATGGAGCCTGAGCGGTCCTTGTCCCACCTGCCGCTGAAGCCGGTGTAGAGATAGGTCAGCTTCCCTTCCGTCAGCACCGCCGGGTCAAACTGGGGCTCATCCCCCTCCCTCTCCCCAAGCCGGGTGCCGTCCGGATAATGGACATAGCCGTAAAATTCATACCGTCCCGCGGGAGTATCGCAGACTGCCACGGACACAATGGGCTGCTTATCCAGCACATAATAGAGATAGTATCTGCCGTCCGGTCCCCGGGTCACATCCGGGGCATAGAGGCACGCCTTTCCCTCCTTGTTCAGCGGATCCTCATTTCTGGGGTAGATCACACCCTCATAACGCCAGTCTGCCAGATCATCCAAAGGCGCCGACCAGCACACATAATCCCCCATGCAGAATACATACCCATTGAAAAAGTCATGGGAACCATAGACATAGACCCTGTCTCCGTAGACATGGGGCTCGCCGTCCGGTATATACTCCCAGGACGGCAGGTACGGGTTAAATGCCTGTTTTTTCATGCTCATTATCCTCCTCTTCTTTCATTTCCCCTCGGAAATGCGCTCTTTCATAATATCCATCAAAAATTCCTGAAAAGGTGTTCCCTCTTCTTTTTGAGGTACCGGTCCCTCAGACCGGAACCTCATCTCCCAGGGTTCCTCCCTGCTGTACGGCTGCCACAGGGGCATGGGACTTCCGTCCGCATCCGGCCCGTTGGGATCTCCTGTTTTGATAAAGTTAGCCCAGTAATTACACATCTACCTGGCCAGATCATAATGCCTTCCCACAAAGGGCCTCCAGCATTTCGCCAGAGTCTCGAAGAAAAACCACAGATCCGAGGAATGGAAGGTACCCGGATTGTCCCAGCCCGGGATGTCCGGCTCAAAACAGTAATAATAGCAGGGTTTCCCATCCCCCCTGGGGTAACGGAACAGGCTCTTGGCCGTACACTCTATGCCGCTGACCCTGGCATACCGGCCCTCATCGTCCTGCTGTCCGGCCTCTGCAAAGGCAAGAAATTCCTTTGCCTTGTCCCCGAAGCATTCCTCTGCCTTCCCCTCCAGCTCCTCCCTCGAATCCGCCGTGAGGAAATTCGGAAACTCGTCCGCGGTATTGCCCGCCATCACCGCAACGGGCACGCTTTTTCCCTCCTGAAACAGCTTCAGGGGATCTCCCAGACAGAAGCGCCCGTCCTCCACTACGCCCATCCTGGGGTGTGAACGGGCATATTCGGCGTATTTGTCACGGATATATATGGCGTCCAATTTTCTGGCTTCCTCCAGGGAGCTCACCCCCAGGAAAGCAAAAAAGGCACTGCCGTTCTCCTCCGCCGCCTGCATGTCCTGGGCCTTTCCCATCCGTCCCTGATTATAAGGGCTTCTGATCATGGCGCTCATAATCACTGCCTTCCGGAAAAGCCCCCGGTTGTCCGGGCAGGCCATCTGGCTCAGTACGCTTCCCCCGCCGGCAGACTGTCCGGCAATGGTGATATTTTCCGGATCCCCGCCAAAGGCGGCAATATTGCGCACCACCCACCTGATGCCCGCCTGCTGGTCCAGGCTCCCGAAATTGGCCGGAGCCTCCGGCTGTTCCCTGGTCAGCTGCGGATGCGACAGGAATCCGAATACATTGATCCGGTAATTGACAGTTACTACCACCACGCCCCTGCGGGCAAGCCTCTCCCCGTCGAATTCCATCTCCGCAGGATAACCCCACTGCAGCGCCCCGCCGTAGAACCACACCAGCACCGGCTGCTTCTCCTCCGGTTTCCGGGCCCCGGTCCATACATTCAGGTATAGGCAGTCCTCCCCCATGTCTATCTCAGGGTCCACATGCCATTCCCGGCAGTAAATGTCATCCCCAAGCCCGGGGGTATCCTGTACCGCTATAGGGCCAAAGCGAAAGGCTTCCCTGACCCCTTCCCAATCCTCACAGGGCTGGGGCGCCCGCCACCGGTTCTCCCCCACCGGCGGTGCCGCAAAGGGGATTCCCTTAAAAGCCGTAATCCTGGGATCCGCCGCCTCTATGCCCCTGACCCAGCCGTTTTCCGTCTTTACCTTTCTAATCATACGCTCTCCTTTCCGTTACTCAGGCCCTGGGCAGCAGCTTCAGGAATTCCCGCAGACATTTCCTCCATACCGTCCACTCGTGGTATCCGGGACAGGTGTAGTTTACATAAGGAATATCCTTCTCCCGGAAGTCCCGGAACTGCCCCTCCAGCTCGCCCACAATCCGTTCTTCCTGCTCCCCGTATCCGAAAAAGAGCAGCTTTACCTTCTCCCCGAACACTGCCGGATCTTCGAAGGCTTTCATGTAATCCTCCTTGGCGTACCACCGCCGCTGCGGCGTACCGCTGAAGATCCCGATATAGGGAAACATTCCCAGATGGTTTAAGGTGGTCATGATCGTCTGGTAGCTGCCCATGGACAATCCCGCCATGGCGCGCTTCCCGGCATCCACGGCATATTTTCCCTCTATATAAGGCATACAGTCCTTCAGCAGCATACTGTCAAAGTCTCCCGCCAGAAATTCCTCCGGCTCCTGCCCCGGACAGTACAGACTGTTCATGACAATCAGTAATTTCGGACATTCTCCGGCAGCAATCAGATTATCCGCAATCAGGTTGGCCTTCCCCTGCCAGAGCCATCCGCTCTCGCTTTCCCCGCCGCCATGCTGCAGATAGAGCACCGGATATTTTACGCCCTCCTCCTGCCCGTACCCCGGCGGCGTATACACATAACAGGCCCTGGTGCGGCCGGTGACGCTGCTGTGAAAATATTCCAGACGCACCTCCCCGTGGGGCACGTCCTTCAGGAAATAGAAATCCCCGTCTCCTTCCTTTTCAAAGAAATTGACTGCCCGGTGCGCCCCGTATCCCACAGGCGCCTGAGGATTTACCACGCTCACCCCGTCCATAAAATACTCATGATAATGAAATCCCGGAGGGATTCCCGGCACCGTAGCCCGGAAATACCCCCTGTCATCCTTTACCATGGGATGGCGCTGCCCGGTCATGGCGCTGTTTCCAAACCCTGCCACCTCCATGGATTTTGCCTCCGGCGCATAGAAGCAGAATGTCACGTCCCCGTTTTCCTCCACCTTCACCCCCGGTTCCTCGTCAAAATGCCTGGGGCCGATTCCCTCCGGCCCCTTGTGCAGCCGCATCTGCAGATACACCGGGTCAAAGAAGATCCCATGGCTTTCCAGCGCTTCGTTCCTGCGATTCTGCATCGTTCCTGTACCCCTTCCTTCTACAATTATGATAACCTGAGCTTACACCATTTCCCCAATCTGCTCTATGATAAGCTTCGTGAAATCCGACTCCTCATTGGTCCGTACTACAGGGCCTTCACCGGTAAAAAGCATTTCCGTCCTGTGCTCCGGGGTATAGCAGTCCCAGTAAGGCATGTCGCTGCCGTCAGCGTCCTTTCCGTTGGGATCCCCTGTGGAAATGAAATTTGCCCAGTAGTTGCACATCTTCCGGGACAGGTCATAATGCCTGCCCACAAAAGGCCGCCAGCACTTGGCCAGGGTCTCAAAAAAGAACCACAGATCCACGGAATGGAAAGTGCCGGGATCGTCCCAGCCGGGAATATCCGCCTGGAAGCTGTAATAATAGTTCTTCCGGGGCTTTGCACCTGCCGCATTTTTCAGAAATTCGCTTTTCACCGTACAGCTGATTCCGCTCACCGGAGCATAGCCGGTATCCGTTTTCACCCGAGCTTCCGGACAGGCCAGAAATCTCTCCGCCCGCTCTCCCAGAAGCTCTCCGGCCATGCGCTTCAGCTCTTCCTCGTCAGCCGCCGGAATCTCATTATGGAACTCATCCTCCGTATTTCCGGCCATCACCGCCACGTCCACACACTCTCCCTTTGCGTACAGCACAAGGGGATCTCCCACGCAGAAGCAGTTGTCCAGAACCGTGAACATGGCCGGATGCTCCCTGGTGTATTCCTCATAGCGATCGCGGATAAACGCTGCCTCCAGCTTTCTGGCCTCCTCCAGGGTCTTCACTCCCAGGAAATCGAAAAACGCCTGCCCGTTTCTCTCCGCGCTGTCCAGCTTTTCCGGATCTCCTATTCCGCCTGCCCTATAGGGGCTTCTGATCATAGCGCTCATGATGATTGCCTTCTGGAACAGACCTTCATTCTTCTTACATGCCATCTGGGACAGCACGCTTCCGCCGCCTGCAGACTGGCCCGCAATGGTGATATTATGGGGATCGCCCCCAAAGGACGCTATATTGCGCACCACCCATTTCAGCCCTGCCTGCTGATCCAGGCTCCCGAAATTGGACGGCGCCTCCGGCTGCTGCCTGGTCAGGTCCGGGTGAGCCAGATATCCGAATACATTCAGCCTGTAATTGATGGACACCACCACGATTCCCCTTCTGGCAAGACGTTCCCCCTCAAATTCCATCTCTGCGGGATAACCGCACTGCAGCCCGCCACCGAAAAACCACACCAGAACCGGACGCTTCTCCTCCGGCTTCCCGGCCCCGGTCCATACATTCAGGTACAGGCAGTCCTCCCCCATGTCTATTTCCGGATCCACATGCCATTCTCTGCAGTAAATATCGGTTCCCAGGCCCGGAATACCCTGCATGGAGATGGGTGCAAATCGGTATGCCTCCAAAATCCCCTCCCAGTCTGCGGCAGGCTGGGGCGCCCGCCATCTGTTCTCTCCCACCGGCGGCGCCGCAAAAGGAATTCCCTTAAACGCCGTAATCCTGGGATCGGCCCCCTCAATGCCCCGTACCATTCCGTTTTCCGTTTTTGCTGTTCTGATCATCCGTTTTCCTCCTGTTCCGGCTCTGCGTCCTTGTCTCTATTCTATTCCGCTTTTCTGGGATCAATATAATAAACTTCGTTCTCCTGCAGCTTCCGAAAAGGCCCGGGAAGCACCCTGCCGTCTTTACCGGCATTTCCCAGGAAATCCTCCTCCCACAGAACCCGGCGGTCAATTTTCGTCTCCTGCTCCAGGGCCTGCACCTCCAGGCTTACCATATCTTCCGCATGCTTTATGTGTTTGCGCCGTTCCGCTTGTCCCGGCATGCCGAATAGAGCTTCTCCGGCTTCCGTGAAAGTAAGGGTGTAATTTTCCGTATCCACCTGTATGTCGAACCAGCCCTCCTGCCCCGTAAGGTCAAATCCCTCAAACTCCTGCCAGGCAGGGAGGTTCAGGCATACCTCCGGCTCCGGATAAAGCACCCGCAGGTAACCGCCCTTCAGCTTTACATACAGATTGCCCTCCGAGGCATTGTCCCTGGTGGGAAATTTGATGGCAGCCTCCCCGCAGTCATAGAAAATATTCCCTGCAAGCACTGCGTCCCTGGAGGTTCCGCCCCGCTCCAGCCCGTGCATGCGAAAAGCAACCGGTTTGGCGAAATATCCCGCGCTCCTGCACTTTCCGATCAGATTGTTCACCACCCGCATACGGTCCGTTCCCTCCCCGTACACAGCATATCCGTTTACTACACCTTCTTCCATCATCTTATACCATCCGGAGGAACCGGGCTGCTCCACGACCGCGTTTTTATCAAATCTGCCCTCCACATTCCAGAAAATATTGTGGTCGATCAGGTTCACTCCATCCTTCGTACATTCGATAAACACCGCTTCCCTCTGCTCAATGCCGTTGAGGAACAGATTTCTGGTCAGACGGTTGTTCTCGTTTCCACAGTCCAGCCAGATATGGTCTGCCCGGAAGGTGTCCCGGAAAATATTGCGCCGGAACAGACCGTTTCTGCTGTTATGCAGCTTCATCCCTCCCGCTTCCCAGGAGAGCTCCATACGCTGCCATCCGGTTCCCGTGATCAGACAGTCCTCCACCAGCATATTTTCCGCGTGAAGTCCCGCAATGCCGCACACTCCCGCATCCCGCACCGTGCACCTGCGGATTACGGAACTGCCGATAATCTGCCCTTCCCTCCACTCATGATGCCAGCACTCGTTTCCTACGTCGATCCCCACGGCATTGGACCAGTCAATGACACAGTCCTCTATAATCCAGTGATGTCCCCTGTGACAGGACAGCGCTCCCCGCTGGGGCACCGGAGCGCCGGTGGCCGCATGGGCAAAGGTAAGTCCTTTTACTTTGATATAAGACAAAAAAGGCGCCTCCGGGGCAAAGCACTGTTCCCTGCAGGTAATCTCCATCACATGTTCCGCCGGATCCCCATCCCCGGGAAGGCGGAAATGGACGGTCTGTCCGTTGGCTTCCACCCAATAGGTTCCCTCCTCCCGGGACATATGACCGTACAGGCTCACCTGCTTTAATGGCTTACCGTCACAGAATACCATCCCCCTTCTGTTCAGGTAGGTGGTCATGTCCGTCTTGTCATATTCCAAAAACAGTCTGTCGTGAAGAATATTCACCGCGCAGAACGGATTATAGCCCCGGAACATATCCGCATCCAGTCTGTGCTGCCAGATGCGCATTCCGGCATTTGCAGGCTCCCCGGGGAATCCGCCCCGGCGCCATCCCGTGCTCTCACAAAAGTTCCAGACCTGTTCTGACGCTTTGATGATGACCTCTCCGTCGCCAAACGCTTCGTAGCTGATCATCTTCTCCGGGGATTCCCCTCCCCTCCCGGGCCTGACCCACTCCCTGTAGGTTCCGCCGTGAATCAGGATACGGGTTCCGGGTTCTGCCGCCTCTGCCGCTTCCTGAATGGTAAGAAAGGGACTGGCAGTACTGCCGTCCCCTTCACCTTTTGTCCCGCGGGTACCGTCCACATGTATCTCTCTGTTAAAAACATTCTCCTTCTCCCAGAACGGAAAACGGGTTCCGTCCGGAAGCAAGGCTGTGGTATCCTCTTTTCTATTCATATCCAT
Organism: uncultured Lachnospiraceae bacterium; assembly: GCA_947575805.1. GTDB lineage: Bacteria > Bacillota > Clostridia > Lachnospirales > Lachnospiraceae > Acetatifactor. The sequence goes on along the minus strand of CANPOY010000003.1, from coordinate 31,165 downwards.
CCTGTTCCGCAGACGTATCCGCCTGCTTTACTTTGCCGCCTTTTTGAAAAGAATCACATTCCAGGACAAGGGCTTGACATGAGTCCTGAGCACGTTGTTTTCAAAGGTTCCGCCCTGATGCTCCACAGGCTTGATTGCATCCGGTTCTTCGAAGGTGTTCCTCACTTCCAGATCAGCGGTGTACATCTCCTGATGACCTGCAAATACATAGTCCTCGAAGCCTTTTACATCCAGGTTCAGCGGATACTCTTCCTCTTCGCTGCGGTTGATGACGAATACCGCCAGCTGCTCCCTCTCCTTATCCCAGGCGGAAGCGGCGTCTATGTAGCTCACGCCCTCCTTGCCGGTATACTGGGAGGTGTCGTCTATGGCATACCCGGGCAGATCAAAGGTCTCGCTCTCCACGGCAGTCTCCATGGATGTGCCCCTGGCGTATTCCATCATCTGGCAGTAAGCGTAATGGGAAGCCGATTTCCACACATGGTCATGGTCGGAAGCACACAGCGCTCCCAGGCCGCCCGTCATGCAGCCAATCTTCACCCGGTCCGCATGGCGCAGGAATGCCAGCTGGATGGACAGCATGGACAGCATCTGCAGCAGATCCCCGCCCGGTCGGAAGCGCTCTTCCATGTTATCGGGATCATGGAGGATATATTTGCGCTGAGGGTCAAATCTGTAATGCGCCCGAATCATATTATGATAGCCGTATCCCGGATGCAGCGGAGCATTTGGCCGGATCATGGCGCCATACTCGTCAAAGGAAAGCATAATCTTTTTCGGAGAACGGCATTTTGCCCCGATCAGGTCACAGAGGGCCACCTCCGTATTGATAAAGTCCTCGTAGTAAACGGAACCGCCCAGAAGCGCCTTCACGTCACCGGGAGGTGCGCTGTGGTAATGGTGCATGGAAAGGTAGTCCACGGAATCGTAGCATTCCTGCAGTACCGTTTCCTCCCACTGAGGATAATGATCCATGAAAAGCGCCGAAGAGGCACACACTGCCGTCTCAATACGTCCGTCAATCCATTTGATGGCCTTGGATATTTCGTTGGCCCGGACCCCGTAGCCTCTAGGATCCTTGTCCCAGGAACCCAGCTGCCAGGGACCGTCCATTTCATTGCCCAGATACCAGGTCTTCACGTCGTAGGGCTGCTCATGGCCGTTCTTCCGGCGCAGATCGGACCACCAGGTCCCGCCCTCATGATTGGTATACTCCACTATATCCATGGCGTCCCGCATGTCCCCGGTGCCCAGGTTAATGGTGTAGAGAGGCTCCGCTCCCACCTTCTCCGCCCACTGCAGATACTCGTCATGGCCTACCTCGTTTGTAATGTACTGGTGCCACGCCGGGTCAAGCCTTACCTTCCGCTCTTCCTTCGGCCCGATGGAATCCTTCCAGCTCCAGGCCGACACGAAATTTCCTCCGGGAAGGCGCACCGCCGGCATGTCCGTGGCCTTCAGCGCATCGATAAAGTCCTGGCGAAAGCCCTGCCCGTCAGCCGTGGGATGCTTGGGGTTGAACATGGTGCCGTTTACCATGGTGCCTATGGGCTCCAGGAAAGTACTGAATAATCTGGGGGATATTTCCCCTGTTTCATAAGACGGATGAACCGTTATTTTAGCTTGTTTTGCCATATACTCCCCTTTCTTGTTTCAGATTTTACTTCGCCTCAGCGAAACAGCCTTCTCAGGAAATCATTCGCGCAGTGCCGCCAGAAGGTCCAGTCATGGTATCCGTACCCCTCAAAGACGACGATGGGTACACCTGCCGCCAGGACGGTCTCCTCATTCTTCTTCGTACTCTCGTAGCTTCCCTCCTGCATCCCGCAGGCCACAAAGAGCATTGCAAACCGCCTGTTAAATTCTTCCGGATCCAGAAGGATGGAGCTGTAATCCACCTCCTCGTTGCGGATGGTCAGACCTCCCGAGAAGATGCCCGCATAGCGGAAGACTTCCGGATGGGCAAAGACACATTTCTGAGTCTGCATACCGCCCATGGACAGTCCTGCCATGGCCCTGTGCTCCTTGTCGGCAATGGTTCTGTAGGTCCTGTCGATAAACGGAATCCCGCTGCTTACCAGCTCCTCTGCAAAAGCGCTCATGGCCGGATGATAGTTTCCGCTGTCGGGGAAAGAATACCCCGTATTTATGACCACAATCATCTCTTCCATCTGTCCTGAAGCAATGAGATTGTCCGCCAGGTTGGCAAGCTTGCCCTGCCAGATCCATCCTGCTTCGTTCTCGCCTCCCCCGTGCTGCAGATAGAGTACGGGATACCGGCGGTCAGGTTCCTTCTCATAGGAGGCAGGGGTATACACATAGCACAGCTTCGTGCGCCCGGTCTCCTCTGAACGATAATAGTTCAGATGAACCGTCCCGTGAGGGTTCTGGCGGATCTTGTACTCGTCAAAATCCTCTTCCGGCATTTCCAGATAGTTAATGGCCCGGAAGCCGCCGTAGCCCACAGGGGCGTTTCCGTCCAAAACGTCCACACCATTGACCTTTATGCCGTAGTAATGGAATCCCTTCTCGATTCCCGTGACTTCGCAGAACCACCAATCCTCCTCTCCCTGCTCCATGGCAAAGCATCCCATGCCCCAGATGTCTGCTTCCACGGTTTTGGCACCCTGTGCCCTGATCCGGAACATGGCCTTCCCCACTTTTGCATCCACCACTTCCGCACCGCAGTGCTCATCCTTATATTTCCCCGCAGGCCTGCCCTTCTCGTCAAAGGCATGAACCAGCCCTTTATAGATAGGATCAAACATCAGAATATGCTCCGCAAAGGTCTGGCGGTCCAGCTGCTCCCGGTCCAGAGACATCTCCTCATACCGGAAATCCGCTTCCCCGGCGCCTGTCTCCGTATCTGCCCCCTTCCGGAAGATCAGCTCTGCAAAATCCCTCAGGCTGGCCCGCCACACATGCCACTCATGGTATCCGGGATAGCATCTCTGGCCTCCCGCCACCCCTAACGCCTGGAAGCGGTCGGTGTAAACCTTTTGCGCCTCATCCAGTCCCTTCTCCCCGATTCCGGCGGTCATCAGCACTGTCTCCATGGGGTATTCTTCCTGTCTGCTTAAAATCTTCTCCGTCTCCTCGTCCCTCATGCCGGAGAAGACTCCCAGATGGGCAAACAGCTCCTGGAAACGGGCAACAAACTGGGTGGCCTGGGCGGATCCCAGAGAAAGCCCTGCCATAGCCCTGTTGCTTCTCCCCTTTGCCGTACGGTAATGGTTCTCGATAAAGGGAATGACGTTTTCCGTCATCTCCCTGCCGAAATCTCCCGGGAAAAAGACGGGATCCTCCCCCTTCTGAAAAGCGTATCCGCAGCACATGACCACAATCATCTCCCTGGCCTTGCCCTCAGCAATCAGATTATCCAGGATGAAATTGAGCTTTCCGTTCCAGATCCACCCTGTCTCATCCTCGCCTACGCCGTGCTGCACATAGAGCACCGGATATTTCTTTTCCGGTTCCCTGCCATAAGACGGCGGCGTATATACATAGCATTTCTTCACATGCCCGTTGATCCCGGACACATAGGTGCGTATCTGGACATCTCCGTGGAGCACATCCTTCAGGAACCAGAAGTCCTCCCCTTCTGCGGGCACCTCAAAGAAATTAGTGGCTCCAAAACACCCGTAAGCCACCGGCGCCAGGGGATTGGTCACCTGTACACCGTCCACATACCAGAAATGATAGTGGAAGCCCGGCGCGATCCCGGACACGGTTCTGGAAAAGCAGCCCTCTCCGTCCCGCTCCAGCGCAATGCGCTCCCTTCCCATGCTTCCTCCAACCCCGGCTACTTCCACCGTCTCCGCCGAGGGCGCGCGCATGGTAAAGGTCACGTCGCCGTTGTCCTCCAGTCTGACCCCCCAGATGTCATCCCGATATTTGAGAGCAACTTTTCCATCCTGTTCCTCCATGTAAGCCGTCCTGTAGATAGGGTCAAAAAATAACGGGTACATAGTCAGTGCCTGATTTCTTTTTGTGTGCATAAGATTACCTCCTCCTTACCGCTCATGATAACCGAAATTGCTGAATACGGCGCTGCCTCCGGCCTCCGCGGTAGAATACACCGTCAGGCCGAAACGACAGCCGCAGAAATGTTCCATGCCAAAGCGAAGCTGGTGCTGCGGTCCAATCTTCTGCCACTGGCTCCAAAAGCTCCTGTCCTTATAGTAGAAACTGCATGTATCCCTTCCCCCGGTAAAATCCGCTTCCAACTTCAGAACGTACGGCTTTTCCTCCACCACAACAGCCTCCCATTCCTGCTCCGGCTGGTTCTCCGGAGGGAATTTGCGGAATTCTCCCGGCTCCACGGTTCTGACCACCATCAGCAATTCTCCGTTTCTGCGGGTCAGACCCACAAACCCGAAACATGCCTGCAGCGCGCACAGCCCGGCGAAGTCCCCTTCCTTCAGACCGCTGCCGTCCAGGGTCACTTCCGCTGCACAGCCCGGCCAGAGCATCCTCTGGGTCAGGGTATTCCTGGCCTGCAGCAGGGAGCCGCACACCTTATCCGTGGTAATCTGCCAGGTCCCGGCGGCTTTATCATGACAGATCAGCGCCGGATCCGGTTCATGGTTAAACTCCCAATGGCTCTTCAGTTCGCCCTTAAAATCATCGCTGCCCACCAAAGGCGCGTATATATACCCCGGCCTGGTACTCTCCACCGGAAATTCCTCCGGAATCGTTCCCTTGTCTCCGAAGACAGGGTAATCGTCCTTCCAGGTCACGGGCAGAAGGAAAGGAATCCGCCCCACGGCCCCGCTGTCCTGGAACTGCAGCGCATACCATTTCCCCTGCGGGGTATCCACAATGGGTCCCTGGGCAATACCTCTGTCCGGCAGTCCCTGGTCATCGTCCAGCACGTCTCCCCCCACAAACTCCCCTTCCAGGGAATCCGCGACGAAACAGGCCTCCGTCCTTCTCCACTTATCGGGCCTGGAATGAATGAGGAACAGATAATATTTTCCTCCGATCTTGTACAGATGGCTTCCCTCATACCCCAGATTGGGATTGTCCCTGTCCTCCAAAAGCATTCTGTGAAGCCCTCCCTCCAAGGGGCCGCTTAAATCCTCCTTCAGCTCAGTGAGCCAGATCTGCCGGTTTCCATAGACAATATACCGCTTTCCGTCATCATCAAAAAGCAGGGAGCAGTCATGGTAAAAGCCCTCTATCACATGCTTCTCCCATGGGCCTTCCGGCCGTCCTGCCGTGTACAAATAGGTTTTTTGGGTATCGTTGGCCACAAAGCACACATAGTAAATGCCCTCATGCCAGCGCAGGGACGCCGCCCACATTCCCTTTCCGTAAATGTTCTCTTCTCCCTCCAGCCTCTGGGCGGGCGTACTGTCCAGCTTGTCGTACACATATGATAAATGTTCCCAGTTCCGCAGGTCATAGGAACGCAGAATCTCACAACCGGGCATGAAGTGCATGGTTGTGCTGACCATATAATAGGTATCCTCCACCCGGATCACGTCGGGATCCGGATAATCCAGCCTTGTCACCGGGTTTATAGCCGGATACTGGGTGGCACGTTCGTAGGAATATCCTCTGTCCGGCTTCACCTTCCCGGGCTTCCACTGGAAATAGACCACACCGTTTTCTTCCACCGGGAAGGAAACCTCCAGTCTGCCGTTCTGCGGCTTCACCCTCTTTGTCTTCACAAAGGGCCGGGCCGCCTCCTGAAGCAGGTCCTGCTGTTCTCCGGTGAGGCTGGACGGCTCCCCCATATCATGCCATACCTTCAGCGGATTGCAGTGGGTTTCGTCCACCGTCCTGGTCAGCAGACAGCCCTCCTGCTGTTCCCGGATTTCCAGGGTCAGCAGATACGGCTGCCCTGTTCGCCTGTTGGTGACATTCCATACCACTCCCCGATAGCTTCCGTCCTCCATACACATGACCACCCCATGGTCATTTTTCAGAATACAGTGTCCCTTTCCTTCTTTCAGCTTTTTGAAAAAGACAAAGGTCCAGAAGGTTGGCTTGGGAATACAGCCGTTTGCCACCAGGCCGAATCCCCCGTGAAAGGGAGTAAAGGGAACGCCCTGCTCCTCGAACACATCCCCGAAGGTCCAGTAGGAATAGGATTCATTGTCCTCCCCCAGGCGGGACAGCTGATGAGCTATGTACGCCGCATTCTGATTGGTGTCATGAATCGGGGCATTGGGGATATAGGAGGTATTGAACTCCGTTATGTGAATCTCCCGTCCCTTATATTCCGGAAAGCTGTCAATAATGTCCCTTGTAGTGTGCAGGTTGGCAAATCCGTCCTCTGCCTTCATCAGCTCCGGATACCCGTAGTGTCCTACCGGTTCCGGCACTTCGGTGGTATAGTGATGTCTGGTGACAAAATCCGGTTCCAATCCGTTGTCACGGCAGTATTCCAGAAAGGCTCTGATCCATACCTCATCGCTGCCTCCGCAGACTGCCGGCCCTCCCACCCGAAAACGGGTATCCACCTCCTTCACGGCGATAAAGGTGTGCCGGAAGAGCTTAAAATATTCCTGCATATCCGCATGTTCCCAGAAACCGGGCAGGTTGGGCTCATTCCACACCTCGATAGGCCAGGTAACCACCTCTTCCCTTCCGTATCTGTCGCACAAATGAACCAGCAGCGCCTGTACCATCTTCATCCAGTTATCATAGGAAGCAGGGGGCGTTGTATTTCCCTTCCAGTAAAAGATAGTCTGCTTTCCGCTGGCCATTTTTTCCGGCATGAAACCCAGCTCCAAGAATGGCCGCAGCCCCAGTTCCAAATAACTGTCCATGACCCTGTCCAGATAGGTGTAGTTATATTCCGGAACACCGTCCCCGCTCTCCTGGTAAATTGCCATGTCGTCGCAAAACAGACCGTGTCCCCTGATATACCGGAAACCGATCTCCTCCTGCACCAGTTTCAGCTGCTCCAGATATTCCCGGTGGAGCGCCAGGCCCATCCGGCCGGTTCCCACGCAGAAATCCACCTGATTATGAAATTCCTCCCTGCCCTCCGGCGCAAGCAAAATTTTTCTTTCTTCCATCCCTGAATCCTCCCGTTCCTGTTTGTTGAAGTACATCGGTTCCCGCCCTCATTTCCTCTTGCTGTTTCGTTTTAGCTCATTTTATAAAAACAGCGGTTCCGAAATAAAAATCCCGGAAGCCGCTATTTCTTTTCATTTAGTTTGTACCCTTTCCTTCGCATCCAGCCCATAGCTCCCGCTGCTCTCCCTGATGCGGTAAAGGGGCAGATGCTCCCTCCGGATAGGTATGTCAATCGGACTGCTGCACGCCAGAAGCACAATGTCCAGGGCCGTCTCCGCCATCTCCATGGATGGAACGTCAACCGATGAAAGAGGAGGCCTGTTGTATTTCAGGATCCCTGATTCCTCAAAGAAAATCATCCTGACCTCCTCCGGAACCCGGATATTTTTGTCCCGACAGCAATCCATGATGCCTCCGGCCAGCCTGCAGTCAGCCACGAGCCAAGCGGAGGGGAGCTCTATTTTAGAGAGCACCTCCTTTGCCGCCCCGTAACCGTTTTCATAACTGCTGCACTTCAGATACACATTCCAGTCTTCCTTCACCCGGATACTCCGGCTCCTGCATCCCACCATAAAGCCGGCCTCCAACTTCCTCTCGGCACGGCTGTTATTGTTAAAACCGATGAAAGCCGCTGTTTTCACCTCCGGAGTAGCCATACAGGCAATGCACTGCTCTCCCGTCTGATAGCTGTCCATCATTACACAATGGAATTTCGTGCTCTCCCTGCCGATAAGAATAATAGGGATAGAATAGGTTCCTGCCTCCAACTGTTCCTGGTCTTCGGAAGACAGGCCGCTGATAATGGCTCCGTTGACCCGGTTACCGGAGAGCATTTCCGCATGGTGCATCAATTCTCCGGGCTTATAGGGCTGTACCATCAGCTCCACCCTGCATTCCTTTTTCTCGGAAGCCTCATAAAACCCGTGGATAAACCTGCCCAACCGTGAATTCAGATTGTCGATTCTCCAGAACACAACCACTACATAAGGTACTTCCTCCGACCCCTGACGCAGCCGGCGGGCATAGATATTGGGCCGGTAATTCAGTTCCCTGGCCATATCCATGACTTTCTTCTGGGTCTCTTTCGAGATCCGTATCTTGTCACCTCTCCCCCCCAGAACTACGGAAACAGTACTCTGGGATACTCCAAGCCTGTTCGCGATTTCCTTGATCTGTGCTCCGGCAGTCTTTTTCTCTTCCATGTCATGGTCCCCTTATCCAGCATATCTAGCGCACGCTTATAATCGCAAAACATGCTCTTACACATGTAATATAGTGTATACCTGTCACCTTTAATCTGTCAATGACTAAGCTATGTTTTTTATGGAACAATGAGGCGGAATCCTGCCGCAGCACAGCATCTAAGGTAAATCACAATTTTTAATTTCCTTTTCTGACATCGATGATTTTCTGGTACTTCTGGCAGTCAAACTCATAGAGTTCTTCAAATCCAAGGCCGATCATCTTATCTTTGGTCTCTTTCCACATCCGGTCAAACTCATCCTTGTCCTTGGCCATGATCATTCTCCAGGAAGCATCCTTCAGCTCAGTTCCACACTGGCTTCTGATCAGGGCAATATCCGTGGTATCACTGTCCAGAACTACATTCACGTTAGCCACTACCTTCATCAGGTTCTTTTCCAGATAATAATCGGTCTGCTTGTCTTTGCCGTACTTTTCCGTCCAGTCCACCCATCTCTTATCCTTGGGCTTCTCCTGCTGGGAGGACCAGTAGCCAAAGCTGTAGGGCTCGTTCGTCCTGGGATTGATGGCCATGGAGGACACTATGTACTGGTTCAGCTTCTGATTGCCGTCTGCAAAGCTTCCGCCGCCCCACTCGTCAGGCATCGCAATTTCGCCCAGCATATATTTGTTGGCATCCTCTGTCTGTACGAAGCGTCCGTTCTCTTCCACATAGTTAATGCCTTCCAGTCCGCACCACATGGTGGTATTACCCTCAGAACCGGCCAGCCAGTTCAGAAAAGCCATGATTCTCTTTTCTTTCTCGCCGTCCACGCCGGCGCCCAGGCCCCATACACGGCCCGATCCGTAATAGGAATCTGCCACCTGATAAATGTTCATATCGCTGACGGGAACGGTCACAAATCCCACACCGCTTTGCTTTTCTTCGTCAGTCAGCTTAATGCCGGCCAGATTCATTTCCCAGTTGTACCAGAGCAGATATTTCCTGTAAGCACGAAGCTTCTGCTCGTCTGTGATCTGCCAGTTCTGGTCAGGGGAATCCGGATCCACCAGACCCCTCTGGTTCGCTTCGAAGAAGAAATTCAGCATTTTATAATATGCGCCGTTTTCGTCGATGATAGACATGACACTGTTGTCATTGCCCAGAAGAACGGAATCCCTGCCCTCCTGGCCGTACCACTTACAAGTCTGCAGGATATTCTCCATCCCGAAACCGTCCCAGTCCTTCCACAGGGAAATCGCATAAGCGGAATCGCCGTCCTTGTTGGTGGGGTGGTTCTTCTGCATCTGCTCCAGGACATCCAGAAGGTCATCCAGATTCTTAATCTCCGGCGCTCCCAGCTCCTGATAGTAATCCCAGGGCAGGCACACTGAAGAGAACGGAATATTTTCCGAATAGGTATCCGGGGAAGTATTGGTCATCTCTGTGGGAATCCCGTAAAGTTTGGAACCGTCTCCCACCTGGGTGTTCCATGCGTCGATCTGCGTTTTAAACACCGCCAGATTCTCGTAATTGTATATCGAATCGCTGATGTCCTTGATCAGTCCCGCGTCAATACAGTCGATAAAGTCCGTATTGTCCAGCAAAATAATATCGCCCAGATTGTTGTTGCTGCACCTGGTTTGATAGAGGCTGTCATCACCGGATACCTGGGGCGCCAGAATGCTCAGCTCCAGGCCGAATCTCTCTCCCACCAGCTTGGCAAACCATCCGCTCTGGATGCCGTGGTAATTTGCAGCCACGTCATACACCTCAACGGTGATCCTGTCCGACTCCGCATATCCGCCTTCCGGGGCAGTGCTCTCACCGCCTCCGGTGCTGCTTTCCCCGGAACCTTGTCCCTCTGTCTCCTTGCCGCCGCAGCCCGTAACGGACAGAGCCATAACAGCAGCCAAACCTAATGCAACTGTCTTTTTCCACTTCATCATAACTCCTCCTTAAATTTAGTTTTTATGTTGATAACATTACTACCCTTTTACCGCACCGATCATAATGCCCTTCACAAAGAACCGTTGGAAGAAGGGATATACCAACAAGATCGGCGTTACCACAATAATAGTCACCGTCATCCTGACGCTGGTGGCTGTTTGGGCCGTAGCCAAGGCCTGCTGTATAGCTTCACTGCCCGCGTTGGATGTCAGGAGCGAGGCCAGGGAGCTGGCCTGGTTGATATACCGGTACAGGACGAACTGCAGGGTATGAAGCTCTGTCTTTGACATCAGCAGCAATGTATCCTGGAAAGAATTCCATTGTCCCACGGCGGTAAAGATAGCCACCGTGGCCAGAATCGGCTTGATAATCGGCAGCACCACCGAGATAAAGATCCGCATGGTTCCCGCTCCGTCAATCTCCGCCGCATCCTGCAGCTCCCTGGGCGTGGACTCCACATAGGTTTTCACCAGGATAATGTTGAACGGCGACACCAGCGTAGGCAGCACATAGGCCCAAAAGTTATTGATCAGGTGAAGGTTCCGCATAGTGATATACCAGGGAATGATTCCCGCGTTAAAGTACATGGTCAGTATAATGAAGCGATACCAAAATTTGCGTTTCCACATGGTCTCTCTGGTGAACATATATCCCAGGAAGCCTGCCAGCAGAACCGTCAGCACGGTTCCGATCAGAGTTCTGCCCACCGATATTTTAGCGGCCTGTAATAGCCCCGGAATCTTTACCACACTGGAGTAATTGCTAAAGTGCACTGCCTGGGGCCAAAAGAGAATCTTGCCTCTTTCGCTCAGATCGTTGGCACTGATGGTATTGATGAATATGTAATAAAAAGGATACGCACAGACCAGCGCGAACAGTGCAAACACCACGTAGGTAGTCACACTTATGGCATAATCACCCGCACTGCGCTTCATCCTGACTTTCTTACTCTTCTCTTTCATACAGGCTTCCTCCTACATAAAGCTTTCACCGCGGATCAGCTTCGACAGTTTATTGGCCACACACAGCAGTATCACACTGATCACGCTCTTTAACATACTCAGCGCCGTGGCAACGGAATAGCTGCCGCTCCCCATAGCCAGATTATAGACGTACAGATCCAGTACCTGAATTGACTCTTTATTAAAAGCATTCTGGAATACAAAATACTGTTCCATCCCGTTGGAGAGGAAATTGGAGATGCTCAGCATCAGCAGCACCATGTATGTAGGCAGGATACTGGGGATGGTGATGTGCCAAATCAGCTGCATCCTGGTAGCGCCATCCACCCTTGCCGCCTCGAACAGCTCCTCGTCAATTCCCGATATGGCCGCAATATACATGATCGCCGACCATCCCAGGCTCTTCCAGGTGCTCCACAGCCACATGCTTCCCCAAACATGCTCCGACGACTGCAGAAAGAGAACCGGCCGTTCCAGGACCCCCATTTTCATCAGCAGGCTGTTGACCATGCCGCTGCTGGAAAACAGATTGTACGCCACGGAGAATACCAGTACCCAGCTCACAAAGTTAGGCAGTGTGGTAATGGTCTGAACTGCCTTCCGGAAAGGCATGCACTTGATCTCATTGAGAAAAATGGCAAATACCATAGGAAGCCAGGATGTCAATATGGCCAGGCCGCTCATGACGAAGGTATTCCTTATCACGCTCAGCGTCTGGTTCAGCCGAACCGGATTGTCCACCAGATACTTAAACCACTTGAGCCCCTGGAAATCCTCAAAGGAAAAAGGTCTGGGGGGACGGTAATCGAAAAAGGCATATATCCATCCATAAAGCGGATAATACGAAAACACTGCCACCAGGATAAGAAAGGGCAGTATGTAGAGGAACTCTCTGTAAGACCTTAGTTTCTTTTTGTTGTTTATCATACCTGTCTTCCTCCCGAAACCTCGTATATCTTTGTTTACTTTCGATAACATCTCCTACAGCTACAATACTACTAATTCGTTGTAGCTGTCAATAGCAAATTCGATTATTTTAACATTTTTGGCTATTTTCTACAATTTTCCATTTGGCCGTCCTCTTCAGTAAATCCAAGACTGCCGTCGGGATTGCGCCGGAACTGCTTTACATACTCCCATCCCAGCACCGGATCCATCTGCGCTATGTCATGTCCCTTTTCGTGCATAACCACATAATTGTACAAATTCAGATGTCTCCCGTCCGCCGTATAAAACCGCTGCACATCGTAATAATGCCCGGGATGTCTCTCCGACGGACGCAGCCGCTCCTGCACCTGTCCCGGTACGCCGCAGCCGCAGACATCCGGTTCTTCCGCGGAAGGAGTCTCTTCCACCGGAATATGATTATAAGCCTTCCAGAAATCATACTGGTGCTGCTGGGTGGATTTGGCGTAGACCGGATAAGAGGGCTCCCTGCTTCCGTAGGTATACCATACCGGCATGAGATAGTCGTACTCCTCCTTCTTCTCCATGGCCAGGCGGAAGGGAACCACGTCCCGGTAATCCACTTCGCTGGGGCCCACGCGTTTTCCGGGCCAATTGGAATCAATATGGCAGATGGCCGCGATCCTGTCCGGGTGCAGCAGTGCCACCACCTGGGCATGGGCGGCACCGTTGCTGAAGCCGGAGAGATAGACCCGCTGAGGATCCACCGGATAATTGGCAATCATATAATCAATAAGGGCTATCGCAAAGCCCACATCGTCTGCCGCCTCCGGATCCTCCAGGGAGCTGTTCCACTGGGTCCTGTTGGTTCCCCAGGGATAGACCGTGATAAAGCCCTCCCTCTCTCCCAGCTCATGGAATTTACTCATCTCCGCCGCCTCCGCCGGATTATCCGAAGCCCCGTGGAAAAACAGCATCAACGGCACCTTCCGCTCCGGATGGTTTTTCACCTGCTTCGGCACACTGGTAAACCATGTGTGGGGCGTCCTCACCGGCTCTTCCAGCCGGGTATCCTCCAGAAAGATCTCAAAACTCGCTTCCCTGAAGTCCATCCGGGGCTCCATATCTCCCCAGGTATCCGTGTCAGGGCGCCTCACCCTGGAAAAAAGCAGCTTCCAGGCATCCGCTGCCAGCTCCCCGGTCTCTCTTTTCCCTTCCTCAAAAAGAACCCGCCTGGCAGGATTCTTCGGATCGGAAAAGACCGCCGTCCCCTCTTCTTCTCCGGCAGGGGCAGCTTCGTTCACCACCCGGAAATAGTTCAGCGTCTCCGGACTGCAACCCGCCAGATAAGCCGCCACGGGAGCCCAGCGGGCTCTTTTCCTGGCCGCCTGGCTCAAATGGCCGCCGACCGCCAGTATTCCCGCAAGTCCCCCCGGCGCACAGGCCGCCAGAGTACAGGCCATGGAAGCGCCGCTGCCCAGCCCGATCACATATCTGGTATCGTTCATGGGATGCCACACGCTCATCATGGCCTCATGGGTGGGAATTCCGCTGGGATGGCATTGCAGAGGCTCCTCGGTTTCCCGGCTGCAGGCATCCTGGAATCGGCGGAAAGCAGCCACATCGTCCTCCCCCTCTTCCAGTCCGAAGTTCCAACCGCCCTTGCCGGGATTCGGAAAGGACAGGATCACTTCCTTCTCCTCCGCCAGTTTACCCAGGCCCTGCCCTTCCAGAAGCTCCCGCACAGAGGCCTCATCCTCCCCGTCCCGAAGCACAGTGATCAAACTGCGCTTAAATGCAGTGCGTCTTTCCTGATTCGGAAAATACAGATACATGCTTCTGCCTATGTCTTTCAGTTCCTTGTACACAAGTCCCATTTTTACCCCTCCATGCACGCTTTCTTTCCTGATCCGGTTTTCTATTGTTTTCCTGTAAATCCGGCCAGTTTGCTAAATCGTTATTGCACACTAAGCGTACTCTATTTTTGTTGGTTTTGTCAATGTACATTGTGTAAAAAACGAAGTCCTGTATTTTAGCACTTTTTTTCTTTAATAATCCTATTTATCACATATTTTCAGGTGAATCACAAATAATATTGATTTGCTAATTCGTTATAGTTTTTATTGACAGAGCGGATTCTTCTATGTTAAGATACAGAACAGAGGAAAGGAATTTGCTTATGAAAAAAACAGACAAAGAGAAACCGGCTGCAAAAAACACACTGGAACTACTGGCCCCCGGCACCGACGAAGACCTGAAGGTACAGAAGATTTCTCCCGGCCTTCCGGAGGGCGTATCCTCCCGGGATGTTTACGGGGATATACTGCGGATCGCACTGCCCGCCAGCGTGGAGCTGATGCTTTCCTCCCTGGTTTCCATGGTGGATCTGATGATGGTGGGCGGACTTGACTCCGACACCTGGGCCATCACGTCCGTCGGCCTTACCACACAGCCCAAGTTCCTGCTGATGACCATGGTCATGTCCATGAATGTGGGTGCCACTGCCCTGGTGGCACAGGCAAAGGGCGCCGGCACACAGGATGCCGCCCGAAAGTACGCCCGCCAGGCCGTAACCGTCAATCTTCTGATGGGTGCGTTCCTCTCTGTTCTGGGACTGCTCACCGCAGGTCCCATGGTTCGCTTTATGGGGGCAGAAACACAGCAGATTATGGATGCGGGAACTGCTTACCTTCAGATTCAGATGGCCAGTTTCCTCTTTTTCTCCCTGACTTCCACTCTTACCGCCGTACTGCGGGGCGTCGGCGATTCCCGTACGGCCATGTACTATAATTCCGCGGCCAACCTGTCCAATATCGTCCTGAATTACCTGCTGATCTACGGGCATTACGGTTTCCCCAGGATGGAAGTGGCCGGCGCTTCTCTGGCCACAGCCATCAGCCAGGTACTTGCCTGCGGTCTGGCTATGTGGGCAGTATCCAGGAAAAAGTGCTATTTACATATGAGTCTTAAGGACGATTTCCGGCCCTCCCGGCAGGAGATAACGGAGATCGCCCGCATCGGCCTTCCTGCCGCACTGGAGCAGTTCATGATGCGCATCGGCACCCTGATCTTCTCCAAAACCGTTGCATCCCTGGGAACTGTGGAGTTCGCCGCCCACCAGGTCTGCATGAACATCCAGTCCCTGACCATGATGAACGGGCAGGTATTCTCCATCTCCGCCACTTCCCTCATGGGGCAAAGCCTGGGGCGGCGAAGACCTGATATGGCCCAGGCCTACACCACCCGCTGCAGGCGCTGCGGCATGTCAATCGCCATCCTCATGGGTCTGGCATTTGTCCTTTTCGGACAGCCTCTTTCAGGCCTCTATACCAAGGATGCCACCTGTATCTCCATCTGTGTGGAAATTCTCTGGATCGTGGCTTTCATACAGCCCTTCCAGTCTTCTCAGTTTATCGTGGCCGGCGCCCTCAGGGGGGCCGGGGACACGAAATTCGTGGCAAAACTGACCTTTTACACCGTACTGCTGCTCCGCCCTGGCCTGGCCATCCTGGCCGTGCGGGGATTCCATATGGGACTGTCCGGCGCGTGGCTTGCCATCACTACGGACCAGATTCTTCGCTCCGCCCTCATTGCTTTCCGCTACCGCTCCGGACAATGGAAGCAGCTGCCTTTGCTCCATGCCGGAAAGACAAAGGCGGCTTAAGATCCTGATAAGGGAAATGGCAGAGGCCGCCCGGCATCCGGCCGCCGAAACCGGAAAGCAAGTAAATACGGAATCGAAATCAAAAAGGAGGTTAAAAATATGGCAACATCAAAAGACATTGACAGGCTTCTGGAAAGCTTTGTGGAAAGGGGACTGCCCGGCTGCTCCCTGAAGGTTATGCAGCGGGGAACCACTCTTTACGAGGGCTACTTTGGGGTTACGGACCTTGACACCAAATCTCCCGTGACCGAGAATTCCCTTTTCCGCCAGGCATCCATGTCCAAAATCCCGCTCTACACCGCGATGATGATGCTCTACGAACGGGGCAAATTTCTGCTCACGGATCCCGTGGGCAACTATCTTCCCCAGTGGAAGACCAGCAAAAAATATGTGCGTCATCCCAATGGCTATGTGAATGTGATGCCCACAGAGCGCCCCATCACCATCCGGGACACCCTTTCCATGAAATGCGGCCTGCCCTACTGCAATTCCGCCGCGCCCACGGAGGACATCACCCTGCGGGGCATGCAGGAATGTATGAAACCGCTGTGGGAAAAGGGGCATTACACCCTTCAGGAACAGCTTGCCGCCATGTCCGAGGCTCCTCTTGCCTGCGAGCCCGGCGCCCACTGGATGTACGGTTTTTCCAGCGAAATTGCCGCGGGTATTTTGGAAAAAATCTGCGACAAGCCGGTCAACGACGCCCTGAAGGAGCTTCTTTTCGATCCCCTGGGCATGGAGAACACTGCTGCCCTGCTCTTCGGCGATGCCGGACAGCGCTTGGTATCCCTCTATGCCCTGAATGAAAAAGGTGAATATGTTCCCGGCCCCGCTTTCTTTGACAAGAAGCACCTGCCCGGGGAAGAAAACGAAGCCGGCTGGGCCCGTCTTTTCTCCAATGTGGAGGATTACTCCCATTTGATGCAGATGCTTGCCTGCGGAGGAGTATACGACGGCATCCGCCTCATGAGCGCCGGAACCATTGACCTGATGCGTGCCAACGGACTGGACGAAATCCAGCAGAAAGATTTCCCCGAGGAGGGTTACGGCTATGGCTACGGTGTCCGTACCCTGACGGACAAAGCCGCCGGAAATCTCAACGGCTCCCTGGGCTCCTTCGGCTGGACAGGTGGTTTCGGAACCTGGTGCGAGGCGGATCCGGAGGAAGGACTCTCCATCGTCTACATGCACAACCTGATCCCCAACGATGAGCAGTATTACCACCCCCGGGTGCGCACGATTTCTTACGGACTGCTGTGAACGGATTATGGAAAGGAGTAAATGAAAAATGGCAGATTTCAAAGATTTAGACCGACTGCTTCAACAATATGTGGATGACGGGCTGCCCAACTGCAGCTGTGTCATTGCCAGAAAAGGAGAAATCCTTTACGAAAATTATTTCGGATGGGCCGATAAGGAAAACGGCGTCAGACTGAGCCCCGAGCATGTGTTCCGGCAGGCCTCCCTGACCAAGATCGCCATGTACACCACGGCTATGATGCTCTACGAGCAGGGAAAATTCCTAATGACGGATCCTTTGTATGAATATTTCCCGGAATTCAGAAATTCCACCAAACTGATCACTATGCCAAACGGCTCCCTGGAAGTGGTTCCCACAGAGGGACCCATTCTGGTAAAGCACATCTTTAATATGACCTGCGGCCTGCCCTACGAAATGATCATAGGCGGTGTTCCCGTGCAGCACCATCCCACGGCGCTGGCTATGGCAAGGGAGATGAAAGAGCTGCGGGAAAAGGGATACTTTACCCTTCGGGACCAGATTCGGGCGGCTTCCCGGGTTCCCCTTGCCTTTGAGCCCGGATCCCGTTTCCTTTATGGCTTTGCCAGTGAGCTGACGGCAGGTCTTCTGGAAGTACTCTGCGGCAAACCGGCGGAGCTGGTGATCAAGGAAATGCTTTTCGAGCCCCTGGGCATGGACAGCTCGGCAAATTTCCTCTTCGGCGACTTGGAAAGCCGCCTGGTTAAGGATTATTACTTAAAACCCGGGAAAAATCTGGGAGATGCGGACCCTTTCTTCCTGCCGGAACCGGAACGGGAGGCGAAATTTGTAGGCCCACTGGGAACCGTCCCGGGATTCTCCCGGGTCATCACCAACTGCCGGGATTACACGAAACTGATGCAGATGCTGGCCAACGGAGGTTCCTTCCAGGGTGTGAAGCTTCTGGGCCGCAAGACCATCGACCTTCTTCGAACCAACACTCTGACTCCCCAGGTGCTTCAGGAGGATTTCTCCAACAATTACCTGGCCGGCTACGGATACGGCTACGGAATGCGCATGCTTCTGGACAGATATGCCGGCCAGCACAACGGCTTCCCCGGACAGTTCGGCTGGACGGGCGGCTCCGGAACCTGGGCGGAATCTTCCCCCGAGGAGGGCCTTTCCCTCGTCTATATGCACAATCTGCAGCCTAATCTGGAGGAATACCATCATCTCCGGATGCGGGCTGTGGCCTACGGATGTCTGTGAACTTTAACGCCTAAGGGAAAAAGGGTACCCGAAAGAGTCGGATCCGATAAATCCGAATACCGGAAAATCAAATATAATTAGTTTAAGTAAGAAAGAGAACCCCGATGTACGGCAGGATAGCGGACATCGGGGTTTTACGGTTCCTATTAATTTATCAAAAACCGTATGCTGCCGTCTGTATGTATCATTGTCTTTCCGGCTCAGCTCCTGCTCTACCTGCTGCAGCTTTTTCTCCAGCTTTTTGATTTCCCTCTCAACCTGATCCGTATTGCCGACGCATATCTCCGCGGGCATGCCCTGGTTTTTTTCCGCCGGCCTTGAGCAGGCCTTTCTCTGCTCCGCATAATCAACTGCGGCGCGAACATACCCTCTGTTGATTTCCATTGACATCAAACCGCCTCCTGCCTGCTTTTCGCAGATATTATCAAATGCCCCTGCATTAAGCCGAACCGGGAATTTGCCTGGACACCTGACGGATAACTGCCCTTCATCTATATTTTCGTCCGCTTCAGATGCCAGGTCAACCGATTTGCCGTGAGATGCCTTCTATCTGCCGCGAAATGACGGGCGGAACGCCGGATAGGAAAACCATCTATAAATTATCATTGTTTGCACTGTGCCTTATGTGCTATAATAATTCCAAGAAAACTAAGGCGGGAAGCGTGAAGAATTATGCTGATTCAGGAAATTCGCACCATGGACGAGCTGCTTCAGTTTATGAACGGCTTATATGAAAAACACGGAAGCAGACTCTGGTACCGTGGCCAGGAGGATGCGGCAGGAACCCTGATTCCTTCCATCCAGCGGAGCAAACGTCGTCTCGATGTGGAGCGGTACATTACCAATGATTTCTATATTCTGGCAAGACAGATCACCGAGAATCCGCCGGCCAAGCACAATTACGCCGCCTGGGTCTCCCTGATGCAGCACTACGGCCTGCCTACAAGAATGCTGGATTGGAGCGAGTCTCCCCTGATCGCCTTTTTCTTTGCCACGGAAACATACCGCACTGCCGAAGATCTGGACGCCTGCGTATGGGTACTGGCTCCCGACCTTTTAAATGAGCGGGAGGGCTTCGGACGCTGCATTTATCCCATTGACGCAGATACCACCCAGGAAATGCTGCTGCCCGCTTTCAAGCATAATCACCATAACCCGGAGCTGGTTGACAGAATCCTGGCCTGCAGCTCCACGGAAAATAATCTGCGAATGTATTCCCAGCATGCCAATTTCACAGTGCATAATTCCCTGCGGCATCTGGAGGACATCTGCCAGGACAACATGCTCTACAAGATCATCATTCCCGGCAGCAGGAAGGAATACTTTGTCAAAAGCCTCCGGGCCTTCGGCATTACGGAAAGCTTTGTGTATCCGGATCTGGAGCATATATCAAGCGACCTGCGAGACCAATATAAGATTTGACAGCCTTTGCCGGCAAACATAAAAAACGCGGCAGCGCGAGTTTGCGAATATATGAGGGAGGACACCATGAAAATCGTATTAGATCACCTGACAAAAAAATTTCCCAGCCGAAACAAAAAGGAACGCAGCGAGGTAACTGCCGTGGGCGATTTCTGCTTTGAAATCCCCGACGGAAAGCTGGTTGGACTTTTAGGACCCTCCGGCTGCGGCAAAAGCACTACCCTGAACCTGATCTGCGGCCTGCTGAAGCCCACGGAGGGTAAAATCTTTTTCGGGGACGACGATGTGACAAATCTTCCTCCCGAGCACAGAGGAGTAGGACTGGTATTCCAGAATTATGCCCTTTATCCTCACCTGACCGTCCGCAAAAATATCCAGTTTCCACTGGAGAACTTAAGGGGCGAGGCAAAGCTCACCAGGGAGGAAATGGATGGCAGGGTTTATGCCGCGGCTAAGCTGGTACAGATTGAGGGGCTGATGGAACGCAAGCCCAGCGAGCTTTCCGGCGGACAGCAGCAGCGTGTAGCCATTGCCAGAGCACTGGTGAAGATGCCGAAAGTGCTCCTGCTGGACGAACCCCTTTCCAATCTGGACGCCAGGCTGCGGCTGCAGACCAGGGAAGAAATCAGGCGCATCCAAAAGGAAACGAAGATCACCACTATCTTTGTCACCCACGACCAGGACGAGGCCATGAGTATCTCCGATCTGATCGTAGTCATGAAAGACGGCTTTGTACAGCAGATCGGCAGGCCCCAGGATGTTTACGATGATCCGGTGAACCTGTTCGTAGCCAAATTCCTTGGTACTCCCCCCATCAACGTCTTTGACGGCAGTGTGAAAGACGGCAGGCTGTATATCGGAGATGATGCAGTGCTGCAGGTTGATGGCGTTCCGGATCGAAACGTCCACATAGGCGTTCGCCCGGAAGGCTTCCTTCTCCGGGAGGACGGCCCCCTACACTGCCGCATGGGGCGCCTGGAGGTCATGGGCAGGGACGTCAGCGTGGTTTCCACCCATCCCGGCTGCCAGAGCGATACCATCCGATCCATTATCCCTGCGGAAAGCAATATCAACACAACCTCGGATATTGTCCGCTTTGCCTTAAAGCCCGGCAAGGTGTTTCTCTTTGACCGGGTAACGGAAGCACGAATTTCCTTTGACGTAAGAGCATAAAGGAGGCAGCAATGGAAAAACAGAATTTTAAGGGATGGCTGTACCTGATTCCGGCCATTCTCTTCCTGGGTGCGTTCATGATATACCCTTTAATAGATGTTTTTATATACTCCTTTGAAGAGGGATACAATTCCGCCTCCCAGACCTATCTGGGCACAGGCGGCTACAATTATTCCTATGTACTGCGGGATCCCTACTTCCTGCAGGCACTGAAAAATACCTTTATCCTGGTCATCATTACCGTGCCTGTATCCACGATTCTGGCTCTGCTGATCTCCATAGGCTTAAGCTCCGTCAAGCCTCTGCGGAACCTTTTTCAAACCGTGTATTTCCTGCCTTACGTGACCAACACCCTGGCAGTAGGACTGGTATTTATGATCCTGTTTAAGAAAACTCCCTACTCCGACGGACTGGTCAATCTCCTGATCAACGCCTTCGGCGGCAGCAGCGTGGATTTTATCGACGGTCCCTACTGGGCAAAAATGTTTGTTCTATGCTTTTACACCGTCTGGGTGGTCATGCCGTTTAAAATTCTGATTCTGACCAGCGCTCTTGCCTCCGTAAACCAGGTGTACTACAACGCCGCCAGAGTGGACGGCACCGGAAGCTTCCGCATTTTCCGCAAAATCACTGTCCCCATGATCTCGCCCACGATCTTTTACCTGGTAATCACCGGCTTTATCGGTGCGTTTAAGGCTTACAGCGACGCTGTGGCGTTGTTTGGCACGGACTTAAATGCAGCGGAGATGAATACCATTGTAGGATATGTATATGATATGCTCTACGGCGACAGCGGCGGTTACCCGTCTTACGCGTCTGCCGCGGCTATTCTTTTGTTTGCCATCGTGCTCACCATCACCTGCATCAATCTTCTGGTAAGCCGAAAGCACGTGCATTACACAGGCTGAAAGGATTCAAAATGAGAGGAAACATGAAAAATCAAACCGATTATGAAAAAACAGAACAGCGAGTCAGGATTCGAAAGCTGGCAGGAAACATTGCTCTCTACTTTTCCCTCACCCTCTGGGGGCTGATTGTGCTGTTTCCCTTCTACTGGATGGTACTGACCTCTGTAAAAAGCTATGGCTCCTACAACGGAGAACGTATACCGGCTTTTTTTACCCTGTCACCCACTCTGCAGAACTATCTGGACGCCTTTACTACCGTTTCCCTAGGCAGATATTTGTGGAACACCCTGGTATTTACCGTAATCACCACCGGTATTATGCTGGCAGTCATTACTCTTGCTGCCTATGCCTTTGCCCGGCTGAACTTTAAGGGAAGAGACCTGGTTTTCACTCTTTTCCTGTCGCTGATGATGATTCCCAACGAACTGGTAGTCATCACCAACTTTACCACCATCACCAGCCTGGGATTGCGGAACACCTTCACCGGCCTGATTCTGCCCTCTGTGACGTCCGTGTTCTACATTTACCTGCTGCGGGAAAATTTTGCCCAGGTGCCGGATTCCCTCTATTACGCCGCCAAGGTAGACGGCACTTCGGACCTCCGCTACCTGTGCAAGGTTATGATCCCTATCTGCAAACCTACCCTGATCACCATCGTTGTCTTAAAGATCATTGAGTGCTGGAATTCGTACGTATGGCCCAGGCTGATCACGGATGATCCTGATTATTTCCTGGTGTCCAACGGCATTCAGGAAATCCGCGAAAACGGCTTCGGACGCGAGAATATCCCCGCAATGATGGCTGCAGTAGTCGTCATTTCACTGCCCCTGATCATCCTGTTTCTGGTCTTCCGCAACAAGATCATGGAAGGTGTGGCGAGAGGAGGTACCAAGGCATGAAAAAAAGTACGCTGATCCTATTGTTTGCCCTTCTCCCCCTGCTGATCCTCACGGGCTGCCACGGCTCCAAAGGGACGCAGGCTTTCACGATCCCCGAAGAATTCGACACCTCCGCAGAATATGAGATTACTTTCTGGGCCAAGAACGACACCAACAAAACCCAGACCGACATTTACAAAAAGGCCATAGAGGACTTTGAAGCGCTGTATCCCAATATTACCGTAAGCTTACGCCTTTACACCGATTACGGCATGATCTACAACGATGTCATTACCAATATTTCCACCGGCACCACCCCCAACGTATGTATCACCTACCCTGACCATATTGCCACCTATCTGACCGGCGCCAACGTGGTGGTTCCGCTGGACGATCTGCTGGCAGATGAAAAGTACGGCCCGGGCGGCAGTGAGGTTTTGTTTGACGCCCCTGCCCGAAATGAAATCATTCCCCGCTTTCTGGAAGAATGCTCCTTTAGCGGACATTATTATGCGCTTCCATTCATGCGTTCCACCGAGGCCTGCTACATAAACAGAACCTACGTGGAAGCCCTGGGGTACCAGCTGCCGGAGACCCTTACCTGGGACTTCATCTGGGAGGTGGCCGACGCAGCCACGGCAAAGGATGCCGACGGCAATTACCTGGTCAACGGCCAGAGCGTCATGATTCCCTTTATCTACAAGTCCACCGACAATATGATGATTCAGATGCTGAAGCAAAAGCATGCAGGATACTCCACGGAAGACGGAGAAATCCTGTTGTTCAACGATACCACAAGGGAACTGCTGTACACTGTAGCGGAGCATACAAAGACCGGCGCCTTCTCCACCTTTAAAATATCCAGCTACCCTGCCAATTTCTTAAACGCCGGGCAGTGCATTTTTGCCGTCGATTCCACGGCGGGAGCTACCTGGATGGGAACCCATGCGCCGCTGCTGGACATCAGCGCGGAACACCTGGCGGACTTCGAAACCGTGGTCATGAAGGTTCCCCAGTTTGATCCGGATGATCCGCAGATGATCTCCCAGGGTCCTTCCGTGTGTATTTTTAATAAACCGAACTCACAGGAGGTACTGGCCTCCTGGCTGTTTACCCAGTATCTGCTGACTAATGAGGTACAGATCGCCTACTCCCAGACGGAAGGGTATGTCCCCGTTACTTCCAAAGCCCAGGACTCCGCGCAATATCAGGATTATCTGTCCCGCGCCGGAGAAGACAATAAGCTTCACTACGACATCAAGCTCAATGCCGCCAGACTGCTTCTGGACAACCTGGACAGCACCTTTGTAACTCCCGTGTTTAACGGCTCCGCCTCCCTGCGAAATGCCGCCGGCCAGCTGATCGAAAATGTGACCAAATCCATCCGCCGCAAGGAAACCGTGGACGCAGCCTATATGGAAAAATTGTTTGAGGATGTGACAAGCCTGTATCGTCTGGATCAAAAAGACACATCCGCTGCCAATAGGGCGGAGCTTGGCCCCCTTCCGAAAACTGCAGCCGCCCTGCTGGCTGCCCTGGGCCTGTCCTGGCTCCTGATTATTATTTATGTATGCCGGGAGGCGGTAAAGCTGCGGAAAACCCGTCATAATGCCCATTGATTTTCTATATTTTTATTGTATAATAGCTTTGAATCTAAAAACGCGGCTGTTCAAAGTCAAGGCTTTTGCATTAGCTGCACGTATTCACTTTCAGAAAAGAGGAGGAAATATGAAAAAATCACTGATTTTAGTTCTGGCACTCACTCTGGCGCTCACTTTTGCCGGCTGCGGCAAGGATTCCGATGCAGATAAGGATTCCAATGCCGGCGGTGATACCGGTGTAAAGTCCGAGGGCGTTATGACCTATGCAGAGTACGCTGCGGCAGCTCTTGACACCGAGGTTACCATCGAGGCTTATGTTCAGGCACACCAGTCCTGGTGGGAAAAGGACGGTGTCGGCAAGATCACCGTTTACGCTCAGGACAAGGACGGCGCTTACTTCATTTATGAGATGAACTGCTCTCAGGAAGACAGCGAGAAGCTGGTTCCCGGCACCAAGATCAAGGTTACCGGTTACAAGGGCGAATGGGCAGGCGAAGTTGAGATTATGGATGCAAACTTTGAGATTCTTGAAGGCAGCTACATTGCAGAGCCTGTTGACGTAAGTACATATCTTGGCCTGGATGAGCTGGCTGATTATCAGAACCAGTTCGTATCCTTTAAGGGTATGACCGTTGAAACCTATGAGAAGGACGGCCAATCCTATGACTGCGCTTTCGTTTATAACGATGACAACTCCGGTGAGCCTGGCAGCGACCTGTATTTCAACGTGTCCTTAAACGGCGCTACCTATACCTTCTGCGTTGAGTCCTATCTGTGCGGCAAAGACACGGAAGTTTACAAGGCTGTTGAAAACCTGAAAGTTGGCGATGTGGTTGATCTGGAGGGCTTCCTGTACTGGTACAACGGTGCAAACCCCCACATCACTTCCGTGACCGTAAAGTAATGTAAACTGGCTGATGAAGCAAAAACAGCTCCCTTCCGAACAGATAAACCAGTCTGCCCGGAAGGGAGTATTTATGTTCCAATCAACTCTTCGTATAAATCCAGGCCAAAGCTGGTCAGTTCCGGTGCCCCTGCAATCATCTTGAATGTGCGGGTACCGTCCTCCTTTCGCTGGGCAGTAAGAAAGGCCGCTTCCGGCAGCTGCCGCTCATACATCTTACGTGCAAATGCCAGCAGATGCGTTACGGTGAGTACCTTTACTCCCGCCTCCACCATAGCCCGAATCACATCATCGGCAATCACGGAACCTTCCTCCTCCGTAGTAGTAGCAAAGGACTCGTTTAACAGCACCATGGAACCGTCTCCAAGATGTCTGATAATCCCGTCGATACGCCCCAGCTCTTCATCCAGCCTGCCGCTGTTCATGGCACTATCCTCCCGCCTTGTAAAATGGGTAAAAAGATGTGGAAAAATACCGCTGGTAAAGGCCTCTGCGCAAACCGGCATACCGCACTGCAGCATGATCTGGGCAATCCCGATACTGCGCAGGAAAGTGGATTTGCCGCCCTGATTAGCACCTGTGACCACCAAAAGCTTCTTTCCGTCCCCATCACAGTCGTTACCCACAGGCCTCTGCCCTCGGTAAATCGCCATGCAAAATTCCATCAGCCCCTGAAAATGCAGTTCTTCCCTGTCTCCTGCCTTGGGAAAGCACAAGGGTATATGCAAATGCCTGCACCGGGTAAACAGATTGTTGCACGCCTGATAAAACGCGGTCTGGATGTAGAGCTCTTCAAAGAAACACTTTAATTCCTCCATCATAGGGCGAAAGCTGTCCATAATATATGCCGTAACCTGCTCATTCAGCTTCTTCAGGTCCTCCAGCTGTTCTACATTCTTTAAGATCAGCGTGGGCTCCTGGGCAAAAGCTGTGGTTATCCTTTCACGAAGCGTCCTCTCATTTCTTCGCCTTCTCAGCTTTCTCTCCACGGTGGACACTTCCTCCAGGCTTATCTCACCCAGCTTCATCCCTTCCGCCACACTGCAGTCTAAAACCATCCGGGATATACTTTCCCGCTTGCGCCCGCTGCCCTCCAGGGAATATTCCTCCTGTCCGTCACAATAAAAAATTAGATCTGAGAGAATCCCCCGAATCTTCCCTTCCTGCTCCTCCCCGAACTCCTCTTCCAATCTATGGCAAAAAGCCATAAGCCCCCGGGAACGAAGCATTCCATACCTGCGGCACAGGTTCTTGATCCGGGAGAGCGTATTCACAAATAAATGCAGGATCTCGATCTGGGAGAGCAGATTAGCGCTTTTGTCCCTGGATCCCGGCTTATCCATCTGCTGTTTCCCCAGCGCCTCCCAGCGAAAGGTCATATCTCTGGAGATTGAATACAGGGATTCTATAAAATCCGCATTTTCCATGCAATCCTGTAAAATCTCCTGTCGATAACAGATTTCCTCCCTTGTCGTAAGAGGCACCGTCATCACCAGTTTCAGCACCTCACCCAAATGCCGGTCGGCTTCGTCAGCACGTTGGACCGTACCCTTTTTCGGCTCCTGGCTTCTGGAGGATACCTGAAACAAAACAGACAACCCAAGATCCTTGACAATGCTTTCCGGATCATAATATGCGCCTGTATATTTCCATTCCCTGTCAGGATATAAAAGTCTTACCTTCAATGCCAGCCCTCCCTGTTCTCCGTCAACCTCCGATGCAGCTCCTGATAGGTCAGACCGTATTTATTCACAATATCCTCGGCATAGCCCACACCTTCCATATGTTCTCGGCTGATCTTATAAGTCCTCTTCCTCTCCCGGCTTCCGTCCAGCATGGCCGTCAGCGGCGCCACCCCTTCTGCAGAATCACCCAGCTCCCTCAAGTGCGTCACATAAACGCCCATGCAGCCCCTTTCCATAAAATGAGTCAGCACTTTCTTTCCCATAACACAGCCGTCATAATGGGCCGCCGTAGTAAACAGCTCATTGATAATCACAAAAGCGCCCTCTGCCTCTTCTTTCATCATAGGCGCCAGACGCGTCAATTCTTCCTTCAGCTTGCCTTTCCCGCTGCCCAGGCTTTCTTCCGCGGAAAAATGAGTCAGCAGTGCCGCAAAATAGGGAATCCTGGCCCGCTCTGCAGGCACATCCAGTCCCATTCCCGCAAAATACACCAGCTGTCCCATACTCCTGGCAAAGGTAGTCTTGCCGCCCTGATTAGGACCGCCCACCACAAAAAAGCGCTCTCCCTGCCGGTAAACAAAATCATTACTCACCACCGGCTTCTCTTTGGCGCAGTTCACACAGGCAAGGGCAAGATCATAAAGCCCCTGCGCTTCCATATCCCGGTCTGACGCTTTTTCGGGCGTGCAGAAGGAAAAACCCTGTTCCTTCATCTTCATTTCAAAACGATAGAAAGCAAGGTAATACTGTATCTCCTGCTCAAGCTGCAGGATCGTGCCATCCGCATAGAAGGGATAGTGCTCCGCAAAGCTTTCCACCCTGTCGAAAATCTCCGGATTCTTCTTTCGATACGCTTCAAAAACTGCCTCCTCCAAGGGAGACATTCCCGGCACCCCCGAAAAGGAAGTTAGCCCTTTTGTACCCTCTCCATATCCCAGCCGCCTTGCATAGGCACCGCTGCGCTTTCCTGCAGTGATGACGACCTTATTGTCTTCAATTTCCAGAATCAGATGAAAATCTTCCAGCAGCTCTTGTATGGAAGCCGCTTCCTCTCTGCATCTTTGAAAGCTCTCCTGCTCTGTATAGCTGCTCAGATATTCCGACAGCTTCCGAAGTCCCTCTGACCTGCAGTCACTTTCGGACAAAGCCGCCTGCAGGCTGCTCACCGCCGTACAATATCCGTGTGCTGCACTGACATGCCAGGCGCTTCTCTGCAGATTTGATTTCACGGTATCCCTGCTGCCCGCTGCATCTGCCGCTCCCCGCATCTGCCGTGAAAATGCCGATAAGCATTCATAAATTTCAGACTGCTTTATGTCCCGGTAAACCTCTCTCCGATAGTTTGTGCAGGCTTCTTCTATAGGAAATCGATAATACATTTTCAATATATCATATCCCGGGGACTGCAGCTGAAGCGCGTCAATAATCTGGTTCAGGTTAAGATCCCATAAGAATCCGGGCCTGGAAACATCCGTTGCCTTCGGCTGCTCCAGGTCCAAAACACTGAAATATGTCATAGTGAGGTGTCATTTCTCCTTCCAAAGCAATCACGAATGCGCAGCTGTCCTAAACAAGTTATGACCAAATTGCGCCCGGCCCGAAAAAATCCTGAGCCGGACGCAACAAATACTGCTGTCATTCCTGATGATTATCATTACCCTGATTTGCCATCTCGCAGAGCTCTGCCAGCATCCTGGGCAAATCTGTCTCCATATTTTCCTCCGCAAACTGGCAGGTGCCTACCTTACGGTGTCCGCCGCCGTTATACTTTAACATCAAACTGCCAACGTCCACATTGCAGGTCTTGTTCAGAATGCTGTAGCCAACCGCTGCGGAACAGCCCATGCCTCCCCGTCCGCTGACAATCCACGCGGAGATATTCTGCTCCGGATACATGCTGTAGATCATGAAACGATTACCGGTATAGATCGGATCCACTCCTCTTAAATCGGTAATAATGACCTTGCCCTCCGTCCTGGTATACTTTCTCACCATCTCCTTAAACTTCTTTGTCTGCTCCTGATACACCTCGATGCGTTCCTGCACATCCGGCAAAGCCAGGATCTCTTCCGTACTCATGGTACGGCACGCTTCCATCAGCTTCTCCATCAGCTGGTAGTTGGAGATGGTAAACTGCCTCCATCTGCCCAGACCCGTTCTGGGATCCATCAGAAAGCCTACCAGAATCCATCCTTCCGGCTTCATGATCTCACTGAAGGTCAGATTTCCGGAATCCACCTTATCCACTGCTTCCATCAGGTCATCAAACTGGGGAAAGCGCTCTCTCCCACCGTAATATTCATAAATGATCCGGGCGCAGGACGGTGTAATCCTGCTCTCCCCCTTGTATTTCCCCTGCAGCTGAAGCCGCTCATGCTCACTGGAATGATGATCAAACCAGAGCCCGCAGCCTTCTACATACGGCACGTTCGCCAGACAGTCATTTTCGTTTATCTCTACCAGGCCGTCCTGCAGATCCTTAGGATGGGCAAATTTCCAACTGTCAATGATTCCCTCCTCCAATAACAGCGCGCCACAGGCAAGGCCGTCAAAATCCGAACGTGTTACTAGTCTCATGATACTGTCCTCCTAAACGAATTTATTTGTAGCCATCCGGACCTGCCGCATACAAAACAGTCCGCAGGACTGATGACTTTTCCCCTATCTGTTATCTGAATTGTATGATAGAAAGCATGGAAACTTGCTATCATACAAATTCTATTATAACTCTGTCAGCGGAAAATGAAAATACAAAAAAGAAAAACTTTCCTGGCAGTGATTTAAAATACTGCTTATCTCATTTCTTCCAGGCTCTCCGCCAGTCCGGACACCAGGTCCTGAAACCTGTCATCTCCCCGCAGCGGCTCAAAACAAGCGTCTTTCTTAAGTCCCTTCAGGATCACCTGCCGGAATTCCCTCTCTCAGATAAACCTCTGCCAGCACACTGACCGCCAGACCGCCGCCCACATGGAAGCTATCGTCCATCTGCTGCATTTTTCGTTTTTCAGGCCGGTAATTACAGTATAGACCATGACAGACACCTGCGCAACGGAGGAAAAATTAATGGACGGGCAGGTTTTCTTAACCTGCAGGAAAACTGCAGCTGCCGTTTTACCGGCAGCTGCCATGTCAGGATATATCCATCTCATATACCATTGAGCGCATTTTCATGCTTCCATCCGGTTTTGTATACTCTCCGTATCCTGTAAAATGCAATCCGCACTTTTCATCACGTTTCCCGAAGCAAGATTGGGCTCGCAATGGAATGACACAACCTTGAGCATGCCGCACCGTCAAGGTTTATTGTTCATTGGCCATGAACTTATCCAGCAGTTTATCAACAAACGGGAACTTTATGCTCTTCATGCCAAGGGCCATAAATCCCATTACAAGCAGGAGTATTTCCTCTGCAAGAGAAATGATATAATGGCACAGACTCGTCAGGTTCGCCGGAACCGTCAAATATACTTCATCATTAAACCAACGGACAATCACATTCAGTATACTCACAGCATCATCGATCCAGCCAACTGCAATACTCAATAAACCAAACAGCAAGACAACGCCGATCATTCTCGCTGCCTGCCGCTTCACCCATTCATTCTCCTCTGCGATCAGTACGTAGCCTGCAAGCAGTACCGCCGGAATAAAGCTGAGCGCTCCCAGAAAATACAGCGCCGCCCCTACCAATGCAATAGAAATTCCCAGTTTTGTTTTTAACATCTCTTTCTCCTCTCTGTTATGCCATATGGCTTTGTAATTCCTATTATAGCCTGAAAGCCTTTTGTTTTCAACAGAATTATGTCAACGTCCAGTATACTAAGCTTTTCTCCAGAATTTCATAAACCGGCTTAACACCATAACCAGTTAGCAAATACCATACCCCATAATTTTATATCCCTATGTTCATACACGAATGCTGCAGGAAGCTTTTTCCCTCCCTCTGCCTACTGTCTGTCAAACACAATTTCCCGTGAACCGTCATCCTCTATGAAGATTCCGTTGCCTGCTCTGATCAGACGTGTTCCGACAGGCAAATGCAGATAAGGAATAATATCCTCATCATAATTGCATATGGTATTCAGTGCAAACACATGAAAGTTATCAGGATTGTTGGAATATTCATCACTTTCATCACCCTTGTAAAAATGCCAGCCGCTGTCGGGCTGATTATCCAGGGGTGTTTCCCGAAACATATATCCAACCTTCCAGCCATCCTTTGTAATCCTGTCGGAAACAATACACCCTTCCCCATTTGGTTCCTCCCAATCTATCAAAGGTCTGACCTCAATCTTTATAAAGCCGTGTTTGTTTTTATTTTTTTTTTTTTTGAATAAAACCATAAAAGGAAAGGGTTAATATTGACAAGTAACAATTTTCCGCAGAGGGCGGCGGGACCGAGTTTCACG